>VBMC01000152.1 GCA_005879015.1 Methanobacteriota archaeon | reverse complement strand
TGATCCGGCTGATCCGACGGGCGCGAGACGCGGACGAAGCCCAAGCGGGCCTCATGAACCGATACCTCCTGAGCGAGAACCAGGCGAAGGCAATCCTCGGGATGACGTTGCGTCAGCTCACCGGACTCGAGATCGAAAAGCTCCGGACGGAGAAGACCGACCTGAATCACAAGATCGAGGACCTCGAATCCATCCTTGCGTCGAAGGATCGGGTCCTAGGCATCCTGAAAACCGAGTTCCTCGAGGTCAAGGAGAAGTTCGGCGACGACCGCCGCACGACGGTCGAACTCCAGGCCTACGACATGGAAGTCGAGGATCTGATTCCTGAGGAAAACGTCGTGGTCACGATCACGAACACCGGATACATCAAGCGCGTGCCGGCGACCGTCTACCGCACCCAAAGGCGCGGAGGCAAGGGCGTCACCGGCATGGAAACGAAGGAGGAGGACTTCGTCGTCAACCTCTTCACCGCGTCGAGCCACGACTACATCCTGTTCTTCTCGAGCAAGGGCCAGTGCTACTGGCTCAAGACCTACCGCATCCCGGTCGGCAGCCGGTACGCGAAGGGGAAACCGATCGTGAACCTTCTGCCGCGGCTCGAGCCCGGGGAGCGTATCCTCGACATGATCGCGGTGCGAGAGTTCGATCCGAAGCGGACCATCGTCTTCGCGACGAGACTCGGCAAGATCAAACAGACCCGCCTCGACGCATTCAAGCGCCCAAACGTTCGAGGCATCCGCGCCATCGCGCTCAACGACGGCGACGAGCTCGTCGAGGCCCGGATCGCGGACGGCGACCCGGAGGTAATTCTTGCATCGGCCGGCGGCTCCGCGAACCGCTTCAGCCTCGGCGAGGTCCGCGCAATGGGTCGGACCGCGGCGGGCGTACGCGGGATGCGTCTGCGAAAGGACGATCGCGTTGTGTCCATGGCCCTCGTCAAGAACGAGGAGACGGAACTCCTCACGGTCCTCGAGAGCGGGTACGGGAAGAGGACCAAGGTCGGCGAATATCGCAAGACCCGCCGGGGGAGCCAAGGGGTGAAGACCACGAACATGAAGACCGGGCAGAGTCCCGTCGTCGCCGTGCTCGAAGTCGAGCCGATCGACGAACTCCTCGTGACCACAGTCGGGGGGATCGTGATCCGGTGTCCCGTCGAGGAAATCCGTGAGACCGGGCGCGCGGCTCGGGGCGTCCGCATCCAGCGTTTGACCGAAGGGGACAAGGTCACCGCCGTGGTCCGCCTCGTCCGACCGACGGAAGAGGAGACCGCGGTCGGCGATGCGGCGAACCCGTCTGATCGACAAGCCGACTCCTAATCACGTGGGGAATTTCACGTCGATACCGAGGCCCGGTTTCGAAGGTGCGACGAGCTCACCCTTGTCGAACCGCAGGCCCGACGTGGGATCGGACGAGAACTTGAAATGGGAGTCGAGGTCGAGCCAGTGGACGTTCTTTTGCGCCAAAGCGAAATGGAGTCCGGCGGCGACGGAGAGCTGCGGCTCCCCCATGCATCCGACCATCGTCGGATATCCCGCCGCCTCGCAAAGCGTGTTCACCTCCATCGAGCGGAGGATCCCCCCGTGTTTCATCAGTTTCATGTTCACGGCCCGGGCGGCGTTGCTCCACCGAAGTTTCTTCACATCGTCCGGCGTCAGGACCATCTCATCCGCCATGATCGGGATCGGGGAGGATTCCGTGAGTGCGCGCATCCCCTCCCAGTCATCGACCGAGACCGGCTGTTCGAAGAACGCGACCCCTTCGTTCCGGGCGTTCCGTGCAAAGGACAACGCATCGCTCCAGGAAAACCCCTGGTTCCCATCGACTCGGAGCTCGATGTCCTTACCCACCGCATCGCGGATTGCCTTGACACGTTTCACATCGGCTTTCCAATCCCTGCCGACTTTGATCTTGAGTGCGCGGAACCCGACTCCCGCCCAGCGACGGGCGCGGTCGACCGCGGCGTCCGTATCCATGATCCCGACCGTCATGTCGGTCAGCATCCGGTCCCGGCGCCCGCCGAGATAGGCATACAGCGGCATGCCTGCCGCCTGAGCCGACAGGTCGAACAAGGCCATCTCCACGGCCGCTCGAGCGCTCGGTTGGTTCGCGGCCAACTTGTCCATGCGTTCCTGAAGTTGGAAGGGCTTCTCGAATTCGACGCCTCCGAACGTTCGCGCGAAACCCTGGAGCGTGTTCAACACGGAATGGACATTCTCGCGCGTCACGTTGGTCGGGACCGCGACCCCGTGTCCCGTTCGCTTCCCCGAATGCACGGCGAGGAAGATGGCCTCCGAGATCGCGGATGAACCACGAGCGATCGTGAACGTCTCCTTCCTCTGGAGGGTGACCGGAAGGAATTCCATCAGGTCGATTCGCATGGCGTCGTCCGAAAGGGCAAGCACGATATGAACCCTGGGCTCTGCAAATCATTCCTCAGGACAACGCCGCTTCACTCGGGGTTTTCGGTGAAGGGACCACGAAACCGTTTCTGCACTGGGGCGGCCGGAGTCGAGAATTACCACCGCGGCTCTTCGCGAGGACCCAAGGATTGCCAGGCTTCCGGCAGCGACATTCGTTGCACGAGCGTGTCGACAAGAAGGCTGTATTCGTTCAAAGCATACGGAGCCTGAGTGCCCGGCCGTTCCCCGGAGAGAGACCCGGACCGCGGACCCCATCGGAAATGGAGAACCGATCTGTGAACACACGCCCGCTATCTGCGGTGCACTGCCCGTCTGGCGCAACCAACCCGGCTCGCGAATGACCGCAATCGCGGGGATCCGGGGGTCGTCGGGAAGTTCTTTGATCGGATTCATCGGAGTCTCGCTCCCTCGTTTCCTCCGGCGTTCTTCGGATCGGGTCCGACTTTCGCCATTGGGACTGCCGGCTGGACGAGGCCGGGAACACGCGGACGAGCCGTGAAGATGGATCGAATCCGCGCAAACGTGGTCGGTGCCTCGGCCAACAAAATCGGATGGCTTCCCATCAGGAGCTCGGCTCGTCGGGAGGCTTCGGCAACGAGGGCGTGCGCCTCGGGTGTAGGGACCGACCGCCTTAGACCGGTCTTCAACCCGCTCCCGGCCAAGTGTAGCAGCCCCGCGGCTCGGTACCATTCCACGATGCGAGCGTCCACCAGACCTCGCGTCCTCGCCATGAACGTCTCCTCCGCCCGCGCCGCCTCGTCCGCCACGTCCGGGTGCCGGAAGGCAAGGCGCGAGATCGTAGCCAGGAACATCCCGGCGTCGACCTCGACCGGGCCTTGCCCGAACTGCTGCCAGTCGATTACACCGGGGCCATCGCCAAGGTCGAGGATGTGGCGCGCGTAGAGGGTCCCGTGGACCAACTGACGGGGCTCCCGAGGAAACACCTGCCTGGTAGAGCATGCGGCCAGGTCCGCACGGCGGACCGATCCGAATCCGACGTCGTGAAGCGTGCCACAACCAGGAGGCCGCGAGTTGGCCCGCTCGTTCGCCGAGTCCCCTTCTGATCAGGTAACTCAAAGGCCGACCTTCGAGCCAGCTCATGACAAGGACCTTCAGCTCCCGGCTTGTCGTGATGAGCTTCGGGACCCGAGCCCCGAAATCGCCCGCGAGTCCCAACCGGGAGAGCCTTCGGTACAATTGCGCTTCGGGCGCCGGATCCTCCGCATACGCCTTGACAGCGAAGCGACGGTCGCCAACGCGGACCTCGAACGTCGCACGCGATCCGGCAACATAGTTACAGAGGCGGAGCTCGACCGGATCATTGTCCAGTTCAAGCTCCGGGAAGGCGCGCGCAAGCCCCTCGATCCGGATGGCCTCGAGCGCGGGCAGCGCAGGATCGTCGGGGAGGCGACCGGTCGATTCCATCGTTACCCAAAACCTTCGGAAAGGACGTCACGCTCACCGGGTGGACGACGGAATTCAGCGCGGTCGATCCGCATGATGCCGTCTGAACCTTAGAGGACGATATGAAACATAGGCTTCGCACCGCAGCATTCTGGGGGACCGTGCGGACTTCGGATTCTCATTGAAAGCATGATACGCACAGTCCGCAATGCGGCCAAAATCGGGGACCGGCTGTCAACCCCGGGGTCACTCCCCGCACGAGGCCGTCGCGTTACGAATGCTCAAGGGCCATCAGCATTCCGGCGGCGACCTTCATGGCTCGACGCGCATCGTCGAGGCGGATCTGCTCGTTCGGGGCGTGCGCTCGGCTCCCTTGATATCCCACCCCGGGCGGGTGAGGGGCGGGTGTCCCCATCCGAGTGAAGTACCACGTCGTGGACGAGCCGTAGGACCACGGGAACACGTTCGGTTCTGTCCCGTACACTTCCCGCGTCGCGGTGAGGATCGCCTGCGGAAGACGCTCCGAGATCGCGGACGCCGCGGGCTCGAAGACGGAGTGCTTTTCCACCTTGACGTCGGAGAAGCCTTTCGTTCGGAGGTGGGCGACAAGGCGATCGAAGATCGCATCCGGTCGCTGACCCGGGAGGAGGCGGAAGTCGAGCTTCGCATGAGCCACAGCCGGATTCACAGTCTTGTGACCCGCTCCCGTGTAGCCACTCCAAATTCCGTCAATCGTGCACGTCGTCCCGTAGGTGGCCTGTTTGATACGCCCGTAGCGCGTCTTTCCGCCGTAAATCTCTCTGGCCCCGTAGTCTTCCTTGTACGCTATCGGGTCGGCCGTATTCCCTCGGAGGTATCGCAACATCCCTGGATCTGGAGGCGGCACCCCGTCGAGAAAACCGTCGATGAGGATCCTCCCGCGCTCCGATCGAAGG
>VBMC01000151.1 GCA_005879015.1 Methanobacteriota archaeon | reverse complement strand
CTGGGGCAGGAACCGAGGTCCCGGCCCGGCCTCGACGTAAGGCCCCTTCGCGGAATGAAGGGTGCCTGGCGACTGCGGATCGGGTCGTACCGCGGGATCTACGAGAAGGAGGAAGGGCAGCTGCGCTTCACGCGGTTCGGGCACCGGAAGGACGTCTACCGTTTCTGAGTCGGCTTCCTTCCATCAAGGCTTCTCGATCGGCGTCCGCACAAGGTTCCCCCACTCCGTCCAGGAGCCGTCGTAGTTCCGGACGTTCGGGTAGCCGAGGAGGTACTTCAGGACGAACCACGTGTGCGACGACCGCTCCCCGATACGGCAGTAGGCGATGACCTCCTTGTCCTGGGTCACGCCCTTCGGTTCGTAGAGGGCCTTCAGCTGCTCCGGCGTCTTGAACGTGCCATCCTCGTTCACGGCCTGTGCCCACGGAATGTTCTTCGCTCCGGGGATGTGACCTCCGCGCTGCGCGTGCTCCGTTGGATATTCCGGCGGCGCCAGGATCTCGCCCGTGAATTCCTTCGGACTGCGGACATCGACGAGGACCTTGTCCGATTGCCGATACGCCTCTCGGACGTAGGGGAGGTAGACTCGGACTCTCTCGTCCGGTTCCTTCGCCTTGAACGAGGCCGCCGGGAACGAGGGGAGATCCTTCGTCACGGGCAGGTCCTGCTCGATCCACTTTTTCCGCCCGCCATTCAGCAGGACGACGTTGTCGACGCCGTAATACTTGAAGACCCAGAACGCGAAGGCCGCGAACCAGTTGTTGAAGTCCCCGTACAGGACGATCCGGTGCTTGTTCGTGATCCCGAGGCGGCCGAAGAGCGACTCCAGGTCCTTCTTCGATACGATGTCCCGCGTCACGGGGTCGTTGATGTCCTTCCGCCAGTCGATGAGGCCGGACCCGGGGATGTGACCCAGGTTGTAGTTCGAGGTCGGATCGTAGTCGACCTCGACGATTCGGACGTTCTGGTCCCCCAGACTTCCTTTCACCCAGCTCGTGTCGACCAAGACTTCGGGATGCGCGTATGCTGCCATGCAACGTTCCTCGGGAGGCTCCGAAGTAATACGGTGTTATATTACTTGCGCGAAAGACTATTCCGATACGCATTTCAGAACGCAATGGAACACTCCGATTGGAATGGACATCGACAATGGTCGATGAACGGCGGTCCGAGAGCCGCGACTTCATATGGCGAGCCCCCTATCCCCCTCGCGGAGGGTTGCGAGGGCCGTCGCTCCGCTCCGAGGGGGAGGGAGCATTGCACGGCCGTCGAGAAATCCTGTTAGCGTTAGGTGTCCTGGCGATTCTGACCGGTTCGTCCTCGGGGGCAGCGGCGCTCGTCGACGACTTCGAGACCGACTTCTGGCTGCCGTACACGGATTTCCTCCTCGGGGACAAGGCGTCGGCCGGGTATTCGTCCACGTACGTTCGGTCAGGGACGCGGTCGTATCATGTGGACGTCTCAGGATATTCGATCCTGGATTTCGGGTCCGCGTTCGGATACGCGGTCTACGCGACCCGCGGAGCCGCCGCCACGGAAATGCGTGTGTCCTTGCTCTATGATCATCTCCAGGATGCAAGCGTCTCTCCATGGGATGCGTATGCCTCGGGCGTCGCGCTCGATCTGCTGGACAAGGACTACCGCACCCTCGACCGCGTCCGGTACATTACCTCGTTCCAGGCGAGCCGGAAGCTCTCCCTTTGCGGGCCGACGAAGGCGGACATCGTCCTGACGCCTCCGAGCGGCCTCGGCGTCTGGACGGACCTCGCACGGAATCCCGCGGTGGACTTCCCCGCCGCGCATTGGCCGAACGCGAAATTCGTCCGGATCGCGATCGGCTTCCTCTGCACCGCCGGCCTGGCGGGCGCCTCCTACTCCATGTACTTCGACGACTTCATGCTCGACACCGGGGCGGGCGACGCGGACGGGGACGGACTCAGCGACTTGGACGAGGAGACGCGGGTGTATGCGATGTCGGTCACCTCCGGCTCCATGCCCACCGCGGTTCCGGCTGCGGGGACCGCGACCATCGACGTCCATGCGCCGTCCGTGGAAGGCCTTGTCCAATGGGCCGGGATCGGGATGGAGATCGATCATCCCAGGCCGAACGATCTCTCGATCGAAGTCAGCCTGCCCGATCGACCCGGATCCCCCTCCCAATTGCTGTGGGATCCCGGCTTCCACGCGCGCGGGGCGGCGATCCTCGAACCCGCGAGCGGAGCCGCCGTCCGAGGGACCGTCGACGTCCGCGGCAAGGCCTGGCAGCCCAATCCGTTCGTCCACTTCTACGTGGACGATGTATGGATTTCAGGCTCCCAAGGCACTCCGAATGGCAATTTCACGGTCGCTTGGTCGTCCAACGACTGATCCGAGGGGGCTCATCGGCTCCGGGTGGTCGTCCAAGCGATGGATGCGGGCGAGCTCGTCACCCGGGTCGGCGAGGAGATTCCGGTGGTCGTGGACCGGACGCCTCCAATCCTCGAACTGATTCGACCGGCCAAGGGAGACTTGGTCCGCGGTCTCGCGGTCATCGAAGCCGGGGCCCACGACGACCGTGGACTGGCCGCCGTCGTCTTCCGCGTGGACGGGATCCCCGCCGAAATCCGGCACGAAGAGCCCTTCACGTTCTTCTACGAGACGACCAACCTCGTGCCGGGGACGCATGCGTTCGGGGTGCGAGCCGTCGATCGGGCCGGGAACGAAGCGGTCCGCGATGTGGATGTCCGCGTCGGGGTCTCCCTCGAAGGCGTGCCGCTGCCGTGCACACCCGTTTGCAACCTCCGGAGCACGGCGTCGTCCGGGAATCTGCCACCTATGGCCGCAGGAAAAGCCCCGATGTCCGTCCCGGTCGCGGGCGGAGACCGGCTGGAAGTCGTCGAGGCATTCCGGGCCCCTTGGGTGACCCGCGTCGACCGAACGGAGGTGGGCGTGTCCGTCGTCTTGGACGCCGCGAGGAATCGCACCTTGCCTGAGCCCGATGGTCTCGTCGGCTCGCGCTTCGGTTTGGAGGATTTCGGGGGAGTCGGTCACTGGCGGATCGTCGTGCGCGATCACGGATCGGGGGGTGCGGGCGTCGTCCGCGCCGCACGAATCCTCATCGCGGCCCGAACGTCACCCGCCGCCCTCGACACGGACCTCGATGGTGTGGCGGACGGCCTCGAACGGTCCGCGGTGGGCACGATCCCGGTCCTCCCCGATGTGGACGCGGACGGCATCCCGGACGGGGTAGAGATTGCCCCGCGCCCGGTCACATTCACGATCGATGGAACGTCATCCGTAAGGACCGTCCGGACGAACCCGATCGACTTCGACACGGACGATGACGGCCTTCCGGACGGTCCCGAATTGTTCCCGGGCGACGGCCGGAATCCGTCGGATCCAACCGATCCGGACACGGATCGAGACGGGCTATCGGACGGCGCCGAACGACTCGTCCATGGCTCGGACCCTACCCTGACGGACACGGATGGGGACACGCTATCGGACTATCGCGAGGTGACACCGCGACTGCTGGACATAGGGGTCGATGGCCTCGCCGAGTCACGGCGCGTCGTCACATCCCCGGTTTCCTCCGATACGGATGGGGACGGCCTTCGAGACGAGCAGGAATGG
>VBMC01000150.1 GCA_005879015.1 Methanobacteriota archaeon | reverse complement strand
ACGGGCCTCACGTTCGCATACAGGTCGAGGGTCTTCCGGAGGGCTACGTTCAGGGACCGGAATCCGCCACCGACGGGGGTCGTCATCGGGCCCTTGATCGCGACGACGTACTCCCGGATCGCCGCGAGTGTGGCCTGGGGCAGGAGCTCGCCATACTGAAACATCGCTTTCTCGCCCGCCGGCACCGGATACCAGGCGATCTTCCGTCGACCTCCGAAGGTGTCCGCAATCGCAGCATCGATCGCGCGGGCCGCGGCGTGGACGACCTCGGGACCGATCCCGTCGCCCTCGATCACGGGGATGATTGGGTCGTCGGGGATTCGGAGGCCCGCCTCCGCGATGAGGATCTTGTGCCCTCGTTCCGGAGGCCGCAGGACGAGGCGCTCCGACGGCATGCGGGTCGCCTCACGCCCGCTCGTCGAGGGGCACGTACGCGAGGTCCTTCGGGCCGACGTACCAGTCCAACGGTCGGAGGAGGCGGTTGTCCTCCCAATACTCGATCACGTGGGCCGTCCAGCCCGAGATCCGGGAGAGGGCGAAAACCGGGGTGAAGAGGTCCGTCGGAATGCCGAGGCCGTGGAAGACCAGTCCCGAGTAGAAGTCCACGTTCGGGAAGACGCGCTTCGACGCGAGCTCTCGGACGACCGTGTCCTCGATCGTGGCGGCGATCCGGAAGTAGGTGTCGTCCCCCTGCATCTGGGCGAGCTTCCGGGCGTAGTCCTTCATGATGAGCGCCCTGGGATCGTAGGTCTTGTAGACCCGGTGCCCGAACCCGTATACCTTCTCCTTATTCCGGAGGGTGTTCATCACGAAATTCTCCGCGGCATCGGGCTTGCCGATTGTCTCGATCGTGTTCAGCGCCGCTTCGATGGCGCCGCCATGAAGCGGTCCTTTCAGGGTCGCGATGGCGCCGACGACCGTGCTGTAGAGGTCCGCCAAGGTCGAGGCCGCCACGGTGGCCCCGAACGTGGACGCGTTCATTCCGTGGTCTGCGTACAGCACCAGGGCGACGTCCATCATGCGAGCCCGGGCCGGGTCCGGTCGTTTGCCCGTGATCATCCGGAGGAAATCCTCCGCGTGGCCCAGCCTTGGGTCCGGTCGGAGCACACGCTGTCCTTTCCGGATCCGCTCATACGTCGCGACGACGGTCGCCAGTTGCGCGGTGAGTCGCAATGCCTTCCGAAGGTTCGCGGCCCGCGTGGAGTCGTCCCGTTCCGGGTCGAAACCGCTCATGTACGAGACCGCGGTGCGGAGCACGTCCATCGGCGGCGCGTGTTCCGGCATGGTACGGAGGAGTTTCAGGACCGAAGGAGGCAAGGTCCGCGAGGCGGCGAGATCGGCCCTCGCCTTCTCCAGCTCGGCGCGGTTCGGGAGATGCCCTTGCAGCAGGAGGAAGACGGTCTCCTCGAACGTCGAGTACTCGGCGAGTTCGCGGATGTCGTATCCGCGGTACACAAGGCGTCCACGCTGACCGTCGATGAAACAGATTGATGTCTCCTTGACGTAGATGTCATCGAGTCCTCGGTCGATCTTCGGAGTCGATAAATCGGCCTTCATGGGCTGTATCTCCGAGTCGAATCGACCATGTTCGTGGGTGGTTGACCGGACCGCGAAGAATCGGGACGCGCGATGGAACCATCTCGGCGATCGTCCGTCCGGACACCACCTCCGTCGGGTGCATCACGTACTAAGGGGGGACTCTTATTAAAGCGTGAGGTCGTGGGCCGCGCCCTGAACATCACACGGGGATTCGGAGGATCGCGTCGGCCATCATCCCGAGCAAGAGGAGCGTCAGATAGATTCCCGAGAACTTGTAACCGGCCCACGCGTTTTCGACGCTCGGAGACATCAGAAACTTCGCGGTGAATCCAAGCAACACGGCCCCCGCGATGATCGCGACTCCGAGATAGACGGCGTCGAAGGCGGACGTGAACACGAACGCGATGCTCGCGACCGCGACGACCGTCGATGAGAAGGTGATGGCCCTCACGGACGTTCGCTCGTCGGAGACCGAGGGAAGCATCGGGAGTCCCGCCCGCCGGTAGTCCTCGCGGCTCCGGAACGCGAGAGCCCAGAAATGGCCCGGGGTCCAGAGGAATACGAGGAGGGCGATGAGGATGGCCGGAAGGCTGATGGCATTCGATGCGGCGGCGGATCCCGCCAAGGCGGGGAAGGAGCCCGCGAATCCTCCGATCACAATGTTGCTCACATGGGTCCGTTTCAGGCCCAAGGTGTAGACGCCGATATACACGACGAAACCGAGGCCGATCATCAGGGCCGTCAGGAGATTGATCCCGAGTCCCGCGACGACGAGGCCCAGGGCGACGAGGCCGAGGCCGAATTCGAGGGCGTGGGCGGGCGGCTCAATCCGATGCTGAGGCAAGGGTCGAGCCTGCGTCCGCCGCATGACCGAGTCAAGGTCTCGGTCGAGATAGTGGTTCGTGGCGCTGGCGCCGGCGGCCCCGAGGAATCCGGCGACGATCAGAAGGGCGAACCGAAGCACGTCGACGTGGATACCGGACGTGGCGACGTACCCCGCGGCGGCGACAAGCAGGAGAAGCGCGTCGATCCGGAGTTTCATCAGTTGGACATAGTCTGCGAGGGCCACGGAGAACGCTCTTCGCGCGCTAACCGACCTGCGTTCTTAACCCTTTGTCGACGAGCCGTGCTTACGTGCGGTCGGCGGCTGTTTCCGAAGTCGGGAGCGACGGTACCAATCGCAGTCCGCCCGAACCGGACAATCCTCGCAGCGTGGATTCCTCGCCTTGCACAGCGCGCGTCCGTGGGCGATGATCGCGAGGTGCCATGCCTTGCGTTTCCCCGGCGGAGTCCACTCCTCGAGTGCGCCCCGAATCGACTCGTAATCCTTGCGGCGGGTGAGCTCCCATCGGCCCGCAATGCGGGCGATGTGCGTGTCGACGGGGAACGTCGGACGACCGCCAGCCATTGCGAGGACGACGTCGGCGGTCTTGTAACTGACACCGGGAAGGGCCATCAGCTCTTCCCGCGCGCGTTCGGTCGGGAGGCTGAGGATGCGCTCGAGCTGACCGTCCCACTTGTCC
The DNA here is from genome assembly GCA_005879015.1 of Methanobacteriota archaeon. GTDB lineage: Archaea > Thermoplasmatota > Thermoplasmata > RBG-16-68-12 > RBG-16-68-12 > RBG-16-68-12. The sequence continues at coordinate 5,150 of VBMC01000150.1, read as the reverse complement.
CGGATCGCGGCCGCCGTCGCGCGGATCCGCGGGGCCTTTTGACGCGCAAGACCCGCATGCCAGATCGCCCGCGCGATTTCCTCATCGGAAGTGCCCGCGAGCCGATCAGGAGTGATGCTGCCGACCCGCCGGCGTAGGTCTTCGAGCCCGCGGCGTTCGTTCGCCGCGGTCGTGCTTTGCGAGAGGATGGTCGAGACGAGGACCTCGAAGGGTGTCATCCCCGTCGTCCAATCCTTCGGCGGATAGCGGGCTTCAAGGATCCGCATGGTTCGGAGGAACGCCCGACGGTCCATGGGCTCGCAACGTCCGCGGGCAGAAAAAGGTGCTTCAGTCTTCGACGAAGGATCATGTCGCGTTTCAGCGGGTCTCGGACGCCCTGTAGCATCGCGAATTCGAACGGCGTGGGGTGTGCACGGGCGAGCTCCAGGGCGCGACGGATCATGCGGCCGTCATGGCTCCCGACCGCGAAGTCCCGCGCTCGAAGGAACAAGGTCTCGAGGTGTTTGAGGTAGGCGCGGTCGATCTCCGTGCGCGTACCGTACGCGATGTCCGCGGTCTCTTTGTACGCTCCCTTGACAAGACGGATCCGGACCGTTTCCTGAATCAACCGATCGATGTCGTCGGCCGTCCGTTTTAGATTCGCCTGAACGCAGATTCCGACTCGGTCGTACCGTTCGAGGAGCCGCTCGCCGATCCAGAGCGTGTCGTCCGTCGTATGGGCGTTCTCCATGTCCAACCAGAGAACCCGGCCATCCGCCTTCGCGGCATCGAGGACCGGAATCATCTGGGACAGCGCGTACGCTTTGTCGATCAACACGCCAAATTGCGTGGGCTTGAGGCTGACTGTTCCCCGGATTCCTCCGGACGACATGGAGGCCAGAACTTGGAGGTACTCCCGCGTCGTCGCCTCGACCAGGGCCTTGTCCCGGTAGTGTTCGCCGAGGTGGTTCACCAGGGCGTCGATGCCCCTGGCGTTCGCGTCCTTCGCGACGCGGAGGGCGTCGTCCATCGCCTCTCCCGCGACCCATTGACGAGCGAATCGCAGGAGGAACGCCATCGGGTCGCGCGAACCCCTCATTGGGGTCAAATAGATTCCGAACCGGAGGCGGCGAGGCCGTCGTTCACACGGGTTTCCCGCACGACATGCAGAACTTGACGAACTCAGGGTTGAGTCGGCCGCAGCTCTGGCAGCGGACCCGGACTTCGGAAGTGCGGGCGGCTTCGCGGTCTCTCGCGGTGTTCCCCGCGGTACCCGCCACGACTCCCACGAGAAGGAAGATCCACCAGAGGCGGATGAGCCATCCGCCGATGCCGGCAAGGACACCGCCGATCACGAACAGGATGATCGCGCCCATGAAGGTGCTCAAGATGCTCAACACGCCACCGCCCCCGAGGGCTGCTCCGATCGTCCCGGTGATGAAGCCGAAGAACGCGTAGAGGATGATCACGATGCCGATGATCGTGAAGAGCGCGCCGACGAGCAGGACCGTCACCGCGCCCCAGCCGAAGGGCAGGGCGGGCGGGTTTCTGCGGATCCCTCATCAAATAAATCTTTCAGACCCTTTCGCACACGTGGTATTGACCGGACCCCGTCCGGTGCAGCTCAGAATCCATCCGCGTTTGACCCGGCGTGATTCCCGCGGGCAATGCCTTAAGAGCGACCGAGGCGCTAGAAGAATCGATGGATTTCGGGCGAAAACTCGACCAAGCGCAGAACTTGTCCGACCTCTTTGAGCTCGTGAAACGGGCGGTCGAGGCAGTGCTCGGACGGACCCGCGCAGGACTCATGCTCGCCCTCGCGGACCTCGGCAACCATCCGCAAGGTTTCCTCGGCGCCTTCTATCCGGTGGCGAGCAACGTGATTGTCATGAACAAGGTGCCTCTCCTTCGGATCCAGGAGACGAACCCCGCCCTCTACAAGCCGTACGCGTTCTACGTCCTCCTGCACGAGTATCTTCATTCCCTCGGATTCGTGGACGAGCGTGTCTGCCGCGAACAGTCCCATCGGATTCTCGAGACTCTGTTCGGCGTGGACGCCCTAGTGACCCAGATCTCGGGGGATACGACGCGGTTCTTCCCGAACCTCGTGTTCCCGGATGCCGCGTGGCAACCGTCGGAATTGAGCCTCGAATTCGTGCGGGGTTTCGACCGCGGATCCGCCTCGTACATCGCCTGACGAAGTCTCGCGAATCCGACCGAGAAACTAGAAATACGCCGCATCGATACGCCGCGCTCGGAGGCGGGAGATGGCGATCGCGGCTTGGCGGAAAGCCATCGCGGAATTCATTGGCGCCTTCACGCTGATCTTCATCGGAGCCGGGTCCATCATTTCGTACGGAGGCGGGAGTCTTCTCCTCGTCGCCTTGGCCCACGGTCTCGCCATCGGTGTCATGGTCTCGGCTTTCGGTCGGATTTCAGGAGGCCACTTCAATCCGGCCGTGACCCTCGGCGCCCTCGTCGGTCGCCAGATCACGATGCGCCTCGCGGTCGTCTACTGGGCGTCCCAGCTTCTCGGAGCTCTCGCGGCGGCGTTCGGGCTTTTCTTGATTTTTCCATCGGGCTTATGGCAGCCGTCCCATCTGGGCACGCCCGCTCTCGGGACCGGCCTCCCCATAGGAGTCGTCGGTTTTTTCCCTCCCAATACGTGGAACGTTACTCCCGTGGCCGGGATTCTCATCGAGGCGATCCTCACGTTCCTGCTCGTCACCGTCGTGTATGGCACGGGCATCGATCCCAAGGGGAGCTTCAACGCCGTCGGTGGCTTCGCCATCGGACTCACGATTGCTATCGACATCATGATGGGCGGACCGCTCACCGGGGCCGCCATGAATCCGGCGCGCTGGTTCGGCCCCGCCGTTGTCTCGCAATTCTTCGACAATTGGTACGTGTATTGGATCGGGCCGTTCATCGGCGCCGTCGTCGCGGGGTTGCTGTACAGCCGCGTGTTCCTCGAGAAAGCCTCCTGAGAAACGTCCTCGCGAAGGACACGTGATTCGGGGCGTGAGAGGACCTAATGCTCATTTCTGCCAATCTCAGGACAATGTTTAAATCGGCCTGTAGGGTGCCCGCATTGCTATGATGCGGGAGACCGCTTCAGCGAAGGCTGCGGTGCCTCAAAAACAGGTGATCCACGAGGCGCCGGTGAAGTTCCGCTCGGGCAAGCACACCGCGGTTGTGAAGGAAGTTTTCGACATTGCGCCGCAATTTCCCCAGACCTATCTGATTCGTTTCATCTTCGAGAACGAAGGCGTCTTCGACTTCGAGCCGGGCCAGTTCATCTCGATCTTCGCGGAGAAGGACGGGAAGCGCATCTCGCGGCCCTACTCGATCGCCTCTTGGCCGGAGAACAAGGCCTACCTCGAGCTGTGCATCAAGGTCGTCGAAGGCGGGTTCATGTCGAACTACCTCCACCACGTGCGACCCGGGACGAAGCTCCCGACGATCGGTCCCCTCGGCCGGTTCGTGATGCAGGGGGGCCTGGACGGCGGCCGCGAGTTCCACATGGTGTTCGGCGTCCGATACGTCCACGACCTGATCTACCGCGACCTCATCGAGCGGTGGGAACGGGAGCACCGGAACTTCCACTTCTACCCGACGATCTCCCGGCCGGAGACACCGACCTGGAAGGGCCGCGTCGGCTACGTCCAGAAGGTGTTGGAGAACGACATCAAAGACCACGCGAAAAAACAGGTGTTCATCTGCGGGCTCCACGACATGGTCGAGGACGTGAACAACTTGTGCAAGCGCCTGGGTTTCGCGTACGTGCGGTTCGAGAAGTGGGACTGAGCCGCGTCATCGTTTCAGACGGATCCAAACCTTCCCGACAATTCGCTCGAGCGGGACGGGCCCGAAGGCACGGCTGTCACGGCTCGCGATGCGATTGTCCCCCGCGAGCTGGACCTCGGTCGGGCCGGTCGCATCGGACACGCGTTTCACGAGGAACCGGTCCAACGCCTCCGGGTCCCGGACGACCACGAGGTCCCCGCGTTTCGGCGATTGGAACCGGTACGCCCATCGATTCACGAGCACATAGTCCCCGGGCTCCAGCGTGGGCCGCATACTCTCGTCTTCGACCCGGAAGCGGGTGAAGGGGAACATTCTGGCCGCGGTCACTTGAACTTCGGGTAGACCGTCTGCCGCTCGGTCGGATACGGGGCCTTCGCCGTGATCGTCTCGAGTCCCTTCGTCTTCCAGAACATCGAGGCGACGTCGTTCGTCGCTTTCAGAAGGTCTTCGGCGGCTTGGAGGTTGATCTCCTGCCGGGCCTTCGAGGCGGTCTTGAGCGCCTTCCACATTGTGTCGTGGAGTTCTGGGAATGTCTTCAGGTGGTCGGGTTTAAAATAGTCCGCCCACAGGATTCGGAGTTCGCTCTTCGCGATCTCGGAGTGCTGCTCTTTCGTCGCGATGTACCGAGTGAGCTTGTTCGTGTACTCTTGTCGTTGCTCCGCCGTCGCGTTCGGGCCGGGCTTGTCAAGCTGGTTGATCAGATCGACCATCCGCACGACTGTGTGGGCGGCGAGCTGCGCGTGGTGGGGGTCGTAGATGCCGCACGGGATGTCGCAATGCGCGTAGGCGATCGGAGCAAGAGAAACGCGGTCGAGCGCACGGGCCAACGAATACAGAAGTGACATGGTCGCCTCGTAGCGGACTCCGTTATTTAAACTTCCTGCGTGAGACGTTGTCGTCCTCCCCGCAACCGGGCCCGATCTAGGACCTCTCCATCCTACAATCCGAGTACGCTCGGAAGCGGGAGAAGATCCTCGCACGACTGGAGGACTTCCGACGTATCGGGACCCTTGCGGACGAACGCCTCTTCGAGGAGATGTGTTTCTGCATCCTCGCGGTGCAATCGAAGGCCCACGGGGCGGATGCGGCGGTTCGTGACCTCGTGGCACGAGACCTTCTCTGGCCCGGACGCCAGCGCGAGGTCGCGGCGTTTCTCCGGCCTCGCACGCGGTTCCACAATCACAAGGCGGCCTACATCGTGCGGGCTCGGGAGCGGTTCTTTCCGCCCAATGGACCGATCCTTGGCAAGTCGTTGGACGGCCTTGCGGACCCGAAGCTGGCGCGCGCTTGGCTCGTCCGCGAAATCGATGGCCTTGGCTGGAAGGAGGCGAGTCACTTCCTTCGAAACATCGGACGTGGCGACC
>VBMC01000149.1 GCA_005879015.1 Methanobacteriota archaeon | reverse complement strand
TCGCCGGGACGGTAATCCGGACGGCGAGCGGCGTCTTGGCCCTCGAGGCGCAAATCGTGCTCTCCGCCGAGTGGGTCGCGTCAATCTCGATCGAGCCCTCGGCCGCGGACGTCGTCCTTCCGATTCTCATCCCACTGGTGATTGCGGCGCTTGGAATCGGAGGGGGCACGATCCTCTTCACACGACGACGCCGAACTCGCCAGGCTCTATCTGGTTCTCCCGTCCTCACTCTCGGAGACAGTGGGGCCGCACGGGATCCGGACGTTTCTTGGCAGCCGAACGGTCGCGGAACGAATCCGAGACGACGGGGATTTGTCTCGCTCGTGTTCGTGCTCGTCGGAGCAAGTCTGCTCCTCGCTTACCAAGGGCTCGGGCCGAGGGCCGGGTTCGGATACTGGAATCTCGGGTTCCTCGGAACGATCGTCGTCCTGGTGGTTGGCGCCGCCGTCGGCATGCTCTTGTTCGGAGGGGTGGGTCGACCTTCCTTCGTCGCTGTCGCGGCGGACGGCTTCCGGCTGTGGTATGATTCCCCGTACGACCGTCACCTGAACGACACCGTGTTCCCGTGGGATGAGATCGTCGACATCCATATGACGAGCGGAAAGGGGGCCCACTGGGTCCTCCGACGGACGACCGGCGAGTTCACGAACCTCTATATGTTGAAGGGACGCAATCTGAACCTCCTCCTGAAGGAGTGGGCGACCCGGCGTACACCGTCGGGGAGTTGATTCGTTCGTCGGATGGACGAAACCCTTGTGAGGATCGACCAAATCGCGGCCGATGTGCGACCAAATTCGAGATAGAGTGAAGGGTAGGTCGAAAGCACTTCAATCAGCGGGCCAACAGGCAGAGAAGCCAGTACCGGACGAACACGCACCCTGAAACGTCAGACTTTTGCCCCGCGTCGAAGATCGGAGCCACGGAGCGCGATGAGGGCCGAGGCGTCCTTGTTCAGTGCGAGAGGCCAGGAGAAGGCATCGTCCGGTATCTTGGAAGTCACTCCGGGCAGACTTCGCCTCCTCGTGCCTCGTCGGTCCTTGATCATGGCCCGGGGAGCGGTCGTTGGCATTCTCCTCTTCACTTGGTGGTTCCTCCTCCTGCTGCAGCCCTTGCTGTTTCCGTCGGGTCCATCGGGTTCGCATTTCGATCTCTTGTCGTCGAATCTCAGGCTCTTGGCCCTTTGGCTCGGGTACTTTGGCATTGCGTTCGGCCTCCCGGCTCTCGCATTTCCTCGGAAGCTCCTGGCGTCGCGGCCTCAAAAGACGATCGACCTCCAATTCCGGGCCGTCGAGCCGCATCGTTTCACGCACTGGATTTGGGTCAACGCGGAGGGCCGAGAGACCTGGATCATCGCGCATGGACTTCGCTCGCGAATCAACGAGGCTCTCCAGGTGGGTGTTGGACCGCCGGCAACGACGGTTGCGACAGGATGAATGGGAGAGAGTCCTTCACGCCCTATTCAACAGCGGTCTACAACTGGCCTCTTCGTTGTTGGCCATCCCGAGCCTTACGGAAAGAGCCGCGGGTTGTTGTTGGAGCTGTTGAACGGGATGACAAGCGGTGAAACCGCCCGTCCACGGGGATTGCCGGGATTGGCTCTGGCGGGACAAGGGATCTTGAATTCGGGCGGGTTGTATCGTCCGGAGGAAAATGGATCCGGTAACTTGGCGGAGAATTCGAAATCGAGCTCTCTTACTCTGGGCGTTGTTCATTGGTCCAACTATCGCCTTCTCGATTCCCAGTGGTCCACCTCCGTCGCCCCTAGCCGTCCTCGTTTGGTTAGCAGCATTAGGACTCGCCGCCCTTCTCGTCTTGCCCCTCGCGTTCGGGCTCAGCTACGCCGTCGACTGGCTCCATCAACGGCGGCAGAGACGGATCCAAGCAAAGCCCTCTTCCAGACCAACCATTGCTGGCGCTCTCCTCCCCTTCCGTTACTCAGCCAGGCAATGGAAAGCAACCGGTGGAATCCTCCTGTTCGTCTCCGCCCTGGTCGCTCTCGCGTGGCTGCTGCCTCCCCCAAGAGGCAGTCCCGCGATTATTTCGACGGCGTTTCGCTGGCTCACGGTTGCTTTTGCCGCCCTCACCGCCCCACTCGCTCTCGTCCGCCTCCGGAGAATCACATTCGAGGTCGACGACCGAGGTATCCGCACGAAAGGCCGGTTCCGTCCGTTCGACATCCCGTGGGATGGTCTCGACAGAATCGAGGTCGTGCCGCAAATGGGCTTGCGTTTCGCGGTTTCCGCAGAGGGGCGACTCCCCAAGGGCTATGCGCTTTGGCGGAGGGAGCGCACGGTCGGTGGAATCATGGCACCGGGAGCTGAACTCGGTCGACGCGAAGGCGCCCGATTCGAAGAGGCGCTGACGGCGTTCGCGACACAGCATGGAATCGCCGTCGTCGAGGTTTCGTGGAGAACTGCGCGTCGATGGTGGAAGATGAGAAAGCGCGCGGAATCAGACAGGATGTCATAGCGAGTCCTACGAAGAAGGGCAAAGCGCGTGTGGAATTAGGTTGAAGACTGGCGACAGTCGGTAGTCCGACTGTCCACGCGCACGGTTTGCCTTAAGTTGGGGCGAGCGACGACATCATTCAGGCGTGTGGATCGGAACCCCCGGGGGGCGCCCGCACGGCGACGAAGTCGGCCCGGACAGGAATGCCATCGACTTCAGCCGCCTGGAGGAGCACCCGATCGCCCCGATTAACTTCGTCTCTTACGAAAGCCCAGTAGGGGACCCCGTCCACGCGAACACGCGCGTTTCGGTTCCGAGAGATCCACGAGACGGCGGCTTCGCGCCCGATGTAGTCGCGGCGCCATCGCCGACGGAGAATGGTCCCGGACTGTGCGACGACGAGGCCGGCAAGCCAGAGAACAATCGCCGCAACGAAGTCTGCGGTAAGCCCAGAGTGCAAGGGACGAGTCGCGAGGACGAATCCGATGTAAGCGAAGCCGGCGACGCCAACGCAAGAGCCGAGAACGGCGCCGACAAAGGCGACCCGAGCTCTCTGATCCTCTCCCGCCGTCCCAAGCCATGTCGCAAGTTGAATCTCCGCTGCGCGTCTTGAGAATGCTCAAAGAACGCCCGGATGCCTCTGCTCACCACGAAGCCCCGCGCGAACATAGGGATGAACGGCCTACTGGTTGTCATCTTTGGCGAAGCGTTTTTTCTAGTCCCGCATCATGAATTGGTCGATCCGGTCCTTCGCCTTCTCGCGAGCCGCGTGGTGGGCTTTGAGCCACGGCCGGACCTTGCTCCATAGCTCGGTCTTGCAGTCTCCGCAGAGGCGCTCGCCGCTCTTGCAAGTCCGCTCGACCTCCGCGAGGTGGCCATCGTCCGGCTCGAAGATGTAGTTGTATTGGGCGAAGATCGAGCAGATGTACGGGTTCGCCCCGAGCCGGCGCTGCTCCTCGACCGTCGCGCGTCCGCCCGTGAAGGCGTTCATGATCTTCTTCTGCGCCTGGGCCTCCTTGTCCGTGGTGAAGATGCTGGACTCCGGAATCGAGGCAGACATTTTCCCGGTCGGTCCCAGGAGGCTCGGAAGGA
>VBMC01000148.1 GCA_005879015.1 Methanobacteriota archaeon | reverse complement strand
CGGCCAAGGCGAACGTTCGCCTCCTAGGCGTGAAGAGCGCCCAGGAGCTCGGCGAAGTGATTGCCGCGGTCGGACTGGCACAGAACTTCGCAGCCCTTCGCGCCCTCGCCACCGAGGGAATTCAGCGGGGACATATGTCCCTCCATGCGCGCAACATCGCGGCATCGGTCGGAGCCGTCGACGGAGAGGTGGATCGGGTTGTGGAAGTCCTCGTGAAAGAACGCAAGGTCCGGATGGACAGGGCCAAAGAAGTCCTCGCCGAGTTACGTGCAAAGAAAACACGTTGAGTAATATATCGAGATAGATATTATTCCAATGCTATGAGTATACCAGATTGCTATAATTAATTAGATAGTAACTCATGTATCGCGATTTTTCTCTGAAACACCGAAATTCCGTTCTTCCATGCTATTTTGTCTCACGAAGTGCGATGCTCGACCCGTTTGGTATTCTCGACACCGGATAAAAATCAGCCCCGTCCGACAGTCTATTGTAGTATGAGGTGCCTTCGGCGGCCGGGATGGGCACGGTTCGCGTAGCGCTATACACGAGAGTTTCGACCGAGGACCAGGCGAAGGAAGGATTCTCCCTCGGGGCGCAACGGGAGCGCCTCGATGCGTACTGCTTGGCCCGCGATTGGGAGGTGGTCGCCCGATACGTCGATGACGGTCATTCGGGGCGCAATATTCGACGGCCCGCATATGAGAAAATGATCTCGGAACGGGACCGCTGGGACGCGATCCTCGTGATCAAGATGGACCGGATCCATCGAAATTCCCGTAACTTCATGGAGATGATGGACAACCTCGGGGAATGGGGGAAGAACTTCGTCTCCGCGACGGAGTCCCTCGACACGTCAACGGCCATGGGACGGTTCGTGATGGACATCATCCAGCGGATCGCCCAGCTCGAGTCGGAACAGATCGGCGAGCGGGTGTACATGGGGATGTCCCAGAAGGCGAAGGAGGGGCCGGGGATCCTCGGATTCCATCCTCCGCTCGGCTACGACCTCTTCGAAGGCCGACTCGTGCCGAACGAGCGTGAGGCGTCCCTGGTGCGGGAGATGTTCACGCGGTGCGGGGAGGGTCGGACCCTGGAGGAGATAGCCGCCAGGTTGAACGAGGAGGGATACCGCACGAAACGAGACACCGAATGGACACCGGTCAAGGTCTACCGAATCCTCCACAACCCCGTCTATGCCGGGTTTCTGCGCTGGGATGGGATTGTGCGCCGGGCGGAACACGAACCGGTTGTCACGGTGGATGTATTCAATGCGGCGCAGAAGGGCCTGCGATCACGCGCTCTCCTGTCCAACGCCCGCTCGCCGCCAGTCCATCTGGACGCAGATGCGGAAGCAGCACTCGTTCTCACGGAGGCTTGAGCCTTGGAGGGACGGTGTGCGCGTTGCTGGTCCTCCAAGAGCCTCGTGAGTCTTGAGGTCGATGCGAACCCTCGCGCGGATCCGACGATCCGCAAGGAGAAAGTCACGTTGTGCAAGCACTGCGCGGACGGAGCTCCCGCCGACGCCCTCCTGTTCTGGGAGGTGTACATGCGGTTCGGATCCACCCGTGAGCTCCTGCAACACTACTCCTCGGAAACGGAAGAGGAGGCCCTCCGCAAGCTGTGCGTCGAGCGGGACCTGAATGAGCGGGAGGTGATCCGCCGAGCGAGAGGGCAGCAGAGCGCGGACGCGCTCAACAGTGCGGTGAAGAAGGCGAATGCGTTCCTCACGTATGCGAGCCCGTACGGCTACGATTACGTGAACGGGATCCTCCAGGTCAAGCAGGAAGAGGCCCGTGTGGTCTCCTTGATCTTCCGCCGGTACCTTGAGGGAAAGGGGATCGCGAAAATCTGCCAGGAGCTCAACCGCGACGGATACCGGACGAAGACCGGTCGTGCGTGGGCCAGCCAGACGATCGCGAATATCCTCAGCAACCCCGTATACTGCGGCCTCTCACGATTGAACGGAGGAATCAAGCGCGGGAAACACGATCCGCTAATCGAGATCGAGACGTTCAATCGCGTCCAGAACGAAATGCAGCGGCGAATCCGCCGACCCGACCAAAGGAAGGCCGATACGCCACAACTTCGACTTGAGGATTACAAGGAGTAGGCCCGCGATCGTGAATCGGGACGGAACGGACCGTTCTCCCAGTTCCGGACCCCAGTTTGCCATATACATTGGGTAGACCCAACCGCAATGGGAATCCCTCGACCGTCGAGTTGACAATCCATAGAACTATATGGACACATAATTCTATGAGTTTCGACTCTATGCCGAAGGGCACTCGGGATCTCACGACAATTCAGTTGACGACGGACACGCGCGATCGATTGTACCGCCTGAAGTTTCGGAAGACCTATGACGAGTTCTTGCAGGAGCTTTGCGACCTCTACGACGAGTCCGACCCAAAAGGACGGAAATGAGCATTCGGCTAGAGTTTAGCTGAAACGTATATTTTCATATGCGGTTTTGTAACAGCTATACAAACCGTACGTTCGGCCTATTTCGTCTGATTTCCGCATCCCGGTGATAGGGTTATGACCGCGCGCGCCGATTGTCCGAACGCGCATGACAAGTTGGGTGGAGAAGTATCGGCCCAAGGAGCTCGACAATGTCGCCGGGAATCCGACCGCTGTCGCGGAACTCCGCAAATGGGCGGCCGCATGGCAGCGGGGGCGTCCGGAGAAACATGCGGTGATTCTCCAGGGTCCGCCGGGAATCGGGAAGACGAGCGCGGCGCTCGCCCTCGCGCACGAGATGAGCTGGAGCGTCGTCGAGATGAACGCCTCCGACAGCCGGAATGCGGATGCGATCCGTAAGACAGCGACGCGCGGCGCGGTCCTGCAGACGTTCAGCGAATCCGGCGAATTCCTCCGGACGAACCAGGGAGGCCGCAAACTGATCATCCTCGACGAAGCCGACAACGTGTTCGGCCGGGAGGACCGCGGCGGCATCGGTGCGATCGTCGAGACGATACAAGCGAGCGGCCAGCCCATCGTCCTCATCGCGAACGACTACTACGGGCTTACCCGGCGATCATCGTCCCTGAAGCGATTATGCAAGACCATCAAATTTCAAGCCATTCACGATGACGCAATGAAAAACATACTTCGGACCATAGCCTCCAAGGAGGGGGTCGATGTCGCCCCGGACGTTCTCGAGGTGATCGTCGAGCGGGACGCGGGCGATCTGCGGTCGGCGATCAACGACCTCGAATCGCTCGCCATCGGGAAGAAGGCGGTTCGAAGCGCCGCGACGGGCGCCCTCGGATACCGCGACCGGGAACACACGATCTTCCCGGCGATCGAGGAGATCCTGCGGTCCGGAGATGCCCGGCGCGCTCGAGACGCCGCTAGGGGACTCGACGAGTCCCCGGAGGATCTCCTTCTGTGGGTCGACCAGAACCTCGGCCATGAATACTCCCGACCGGACGACCTCGTGCGCGGCTATGAGGCTTTGAGCCGAGCCGATATCTTCCTGGGACGCGCCCGCCGGCGGCAAAACTACGGCCTGTGGTCGTACGCGAGCGAGTTGATGTCCAGCGGGGTCGCGGTCGCCCGGAAAGGACGCGGCCGGGGAGGCCAGCTCGAGTTCCCGTATTACCTCATCCAGATGGCCCGCTCCCGAGGGCAGCGCGCGACTCGGACTTCCCTGGCGAAGAAGTTCGCCGCATACCTCCATGTCTCCCAGACCTTGATCCTCGACGAGCTCCTCCCGACGATCCGCATCCTGTTCACGGGGGACGAGGAGCTGCGGATCCACATGACCGCGCGCCTGGGCCTGGACGAACGGGAGGCCGCCCTTCTCCTCGACGAACCCGAGTCGAGCCATGCCGTAAGACACCTCCTGGAAAAGGCTGCCGAAGTCGCCGGACCTCGCGCCCGTGAAACGGGAGAGGGCCGCCTGCACGCCTTCGATGAAGACGACAAAGACGCCGAGTGACGCGCGACTCCGGTCCTCAACGGCTCGAATCGAAACGACGTTGACGAGGACGCAGGGCTCGATCGTTCGGAGCGGGCAAAGGGCTTAAGCGGCAAGCACTGCATTGAGCAATTGATTCCGGATGATTACCGATTGGGGGAGTTTCACCACCGACTTGGGTAATTTCGGAAACTGGCTTAGCTCAAGCGATGGATGGATCTTTTACCTCTTGCTTTTCGTATTGATTCTATCGATTCTCGTCAACCTCGTGGCGTTCTCGCGCCGGCAGAAAGAGCCCGACGAGTTGAGAACCGGTCCTGAGAGGACGATGGCCGTCGTCGGAGGATTCATCACGCTCGTCGCCCAACTTCTTCCGTGGGAGAGCTGGGTA
>VBMC01000107.1 GCA_005879015.1 Methanobacteriota archaeon | reverse complement strand
ATGAAAAAAATTATCAGGGTGGATAACGGGGGCGCTGGGGTCTTACCGGAGGCGGGGCAGGATAAGCTCCTGAGGTTCTAGAGTGAGTCGTCGCCTGCCCATCTCACCCCTAGCGGTGACGTTCTTCGTCCTCCTCCTAGGCGCGGCCCTCCTCCCCCTCCTGTCGACGCCCGCAGCGGCCCTCGGCGAGCGGGTCTACGAATCGAACACGGTGATCGCGGGGACGAACCATCTCTCCGTCGACTCGAGCGACAGCGTCGCGCAATCGTTCCTCACGTCCGCCTCGTACCGGCTCCTGAACCTGACGCTGCGCCTCCGTGGTCACCTTCCCCTCCCCACCGAGCCTCGGGGCCGGCGTGCGGTACTGGATCGTGGCGACTTCTTCTACTTCCATCGTGAATCCGTATGAATGGCATCACAGCAACGCCAACACGTACCCGAACGGACAGGCCATGACGAACTTCGGTGGAGGAGGTTGGACCCCGGCTTCACCGGCCACGGACATGTACTTCGTCGCGTATGGACGCGAGACTGCGTCGAATTTGACCGCGATCCTCCGTGCCCTCGACGGCCAGCCGAATCCTGGGGACCCCGTCACGTTCCGTCTCTATCTGAACAACACCGGGAACAATGCCGCCCGCGGGGCGTGGCTCAACGACACGCTCCTGCCCGGCTTGACCTACGTCTCCGACACCGCGGCCGCCGCCGGTTCGACGACGCCTTGGCCCTCGTTCACCTTCGCCGACCTCGCGAACGGGGCGCGCTCGTTCGACCTGACGTGCCGCGTGAACATCGGGACGGAACCGGGGACGATCCTGACGAAGGCCCTCGCCTTCGTCTACGTCGACGACGCCGGGACGATGAGGACGGCCCCATCGGCGCAGGCGTCCGTCCTCGTCGGCGTCGAGAGCAAGCAACTCTACCTCGATCCGACGGTCATCGGATCGGCCCAGCGACTGGACCCGGCGAAGCCCACGGGCGGGAGCGGGAGTCAATTCAATGAGACGTTGCGGAAGGATGCGAGTACGCATGACTTCGACCTCGACCCGGTCCTTGCCCGTCCATTCCATGCGTTCGGCGCCAACGCGACGTTGTTCCTGGACTCGGCGACCCATGACGTGAAGGTCCTGAAGTTGAACCTGACGTTGACGGACTGGAACGGAGTCACGTTCATTCCGGTGGCCTATGCCGAACAGTCCATCACGACGAACTCGTTCCCGGACTACCAGCCGTTCTCCTTCCCGTTCCCCGCCTTCGACCACACGTTCCCCGTCGGGGTCCGGATCCGCCTCACGGTCCGGAACCTCGGCGCGAGCCAGGCGGACGCCCTCGTGGCGATGAACTCCAGCTTCGCCACTTCCTTCCTTGACGTCCGGACGACCACGTACGTGCGGATCGATCAGCTCGATATGCGGGACGCGGTAGGCCCGGCGACTGCCTGGTCCCCGAAGGACGCGCTCGTCGTACAAGCGAATGTCTCCGACCCGCTCGGCAGTTCGGAGATCGCCGGGGCCCGGATCAACCTCACCGCACCGTCCGGCGCCGTGATCGCGAATTACACCGCGATGGCCCTCTTCGCGACGGACCCGGCGAGCCCGTCTGCATGGAAAGTGTTCCGATTCACCCTTTTCCCGCCCCTCGCCCAAGGCTCCTACCACGCGGTCGTGACCGCGAGGGAATCGAACGGGGTCTTGGACATCGCGGAGGCGTCCGCCCTCGTCCGCGCTCCGTCCTTCACGCTCGCCAAGACGACGACGAGCTCGAACGTCAACAGCGGGGACCGGTACACGTACGATCTGTGGTTCAACAACACGGGCTCCGGACCCGCGGGCCGGGTCTGGATTAACGACAGCCTACCGAGCGAACTCACGTTCTTGGGATCCTCAGACCCCGGGGCCATGACGGGCAGCTACAACTGGACGTGGACCGCCCAGGGAGTCGGGAACTATCGCCTCAGCATTGACGTCCAGGTGAGGTCCGCGATTCCGCCGGTCCCGTACTTCCGAAACACGGCGTTCCTCAACTACACGGACGAAAAGGGATTCTCCTGGCCGACGAAGATCGCTTCCGCGGATGTCGCCTTCAGCGGTCCCGTGATCAGCCTTACAAAATCGTCGATCAAGACGCTCGTCCACTCGAAGGAGACGATTGTGTACCAGATCACGATGCAAAACACCGGGGATCCCGCCAAGGACCTCTGGGTGAACGACACGCTCCCCGCGGGCCTCACGTACGTCTCGGACGCTGCGAACGACCTGGGGAGCGCCTTCCGAGGCCGCGTGGTCTCCGGGAATTCCATCTACCTCCGGCTCGGGGACATGCCAGGCCTCCAGACGTGGTCCTTCAACCTAATCGCGAGCGCCGCGACGAACCTCGTGCCCGGATCCACCCTAGCGAACGTCGTCTCCCTGAACTACACGAACTTGAACGGCTTCCTCCTTCCCCCACGGGTCACGACCTGGGGGGTCTTGGTGAGCGCCCCCGACATCCGGTCGGCGGCTATCGGGATCGGCCGGACGCAGGTGACGCCGGCCGACATCGTCCAAGCCACGGTGTCCTTCGCGAACCTGGGGAGCGAGCCCGCCCGAGACCTCTGGGTGAACCTGACCCTCGGCCCGGGCCTCGGGTACCTGAACGCGACCCTCGTGCCTCTCCTGAACGGGGGCGAGGTCCACTTCGCCCTCGCCAACGTGCCCCTCGGCTCGACGACGATCTTCCTGAACGCGTCCGTGGACCCCGGCGTGGCGGACCATTGGCCGATGACGATCAATGGCAGCGTCACGTACACGGACGCCTACGGGAACGTGTTTCCCAGGATCCCCATGGCGTCCAACCTGATCGAGGCGTCGGTCCCGCGGATCGTCCTGCGGGTGTCCCCCGCCACGACCTCGATCGAAGCCGACGCCCTTGTCTTTTACAACATCTATCTGGTCAACGCAGGGAGCGGGGTGGCAGGCGATGTCCAACTTTCTCTGCCGCTCCCTGCCAGCTTTTTGTACATCACGGACACGTCCGACGCGACCCTGACGACAGTGAGCTCCACATACACCTGGAGCTGGACGAATGTCGCGCCCGGGTCGAAATCGTTTTCCCTGGAGCTGAAAGCGAAACCGTCAGTCCGTGACGGATCCCGGGCGAACCTCACGTTCCACGCGGATTACACGGACCTGAATGGGAACATCCGGTCCGACGATGCCGCTGCGATCGCGAACTTCGTCGCATCACAGATCAAGTTGAAGCTCGACGCGCCCACGTCCGAATCCCGCGTCGGGGAGACCCTGAAGTACACGTTGAGGATCTCAAACGAGGGACGGTCCGTGGCTCACGCGCTATGGCTCGTATACACGAACAACTCGCACTTCGAGCTTATCACCTACTCGTCCACCGTCGAGGCGGCGAAGCCCGAACCCTTCGTGCTGAACTGGTCCTTCACGGACGTCCAGCCAACGCAGTCCCTCATCATCACCCTGGATCTGCGGATCCGAGACGGTACTCCTACGGGCCTCACGCTCCCCATCGTCTTCGAGGCGGTGTACACGAACAGTGCGGACACCGTGATCGGATATTCGCGGATCGACGTGACCATGAAGGTCCTCGCCGACCCCATCACGTATGTGTGGATCGGACTCGCGGGGTCCGGCCTCGCCGCGCTGATCGTCATCGCGGTGATCCGCCGATTCGGCACCCAGATCGAGGAGGTCTTCCTCGTTTACCGCGATGGTGTCCTCCTGTACCACCTGTCCCGCAGCCTGTCCCAGGACAAGGACGAGGACGTCCTCAGCGGCATGTTGACCGCGGTGACCGAGTTCGTCCGCGACGCCTTCGTCTACGGTGAGCACCGGGAGCTGCACCAGCTCGACTTCGGCGACTACCGGATCATGATCGAGCGGGGTCACAACCTCTACCTGGCGGTCGTCTACTCGGGGAAGGGCGCCTCCGTGATCAAGAAGCGGGTCCGGTGGGTCCTGAACCAGAT
>VBMC01000106.1 GCA_005879015.1 Methanobacteriota archaeon | reverse complement strand
CAGTCGACCGCCGCCGGTTGGACGGCGGGTACGAGCAGCGTGACCATCCGAGATGCGGCGAATGGGATTCTCACGTTCGCTGCTTTGGCCGGAGCGACGAACGAGTTTAGCAATCTCACACTTGACGCAAGTGTGACGACGAGCGTCACCTACACGATGGCGACGAATGCGCTCCGCATGAGCGGGACGCTCACAATCCGAAACTCGACCGGCGGCGCGACGGGATGGACCGTCCTGACGACGTCGGGGGCCAACTTGGGCATCACCGTCGGGGGACTCGCCGTGTCGACGTTCGGAGCCCTGACGGCGAACGCATCGGCCATCTTGATCAACGGAAACGTGAACATCAGTGCGGCGAACGGCTACCTCGTGATGAATTCATCCACATGGACGATCACAGGAACGTGGACGAACGCTTCGACGTCAGCGGCGTGGAGTGCCGGGACCGGAACGGTCACTTTCAATAGCGCGACCGGTGGGACGATGACGTTCGCTGGCGCGAATCTTTCGGGCAGCGACATGCCCAATCCTGGAACGGCGATTACGTGGACCATCGGCGGAGGCAACAGCTGGGTCCTCGGTGCCGTTCGTGTCGTCGCCGCTCCCAACTGTGGCGTGGCCGCAGGAAACTGCTATCGAATCGGTGCGGGCGGCGCATGGAACACCGGAGCCAACTGGTCCAACTCGGCCGGGGGGGCCTCTTGCGCTTGCACCCCGGTGGCGTCGAACCAGGCCATCTTCAATGCCAGCCCAAGCGGAACCATCACGCTCGCCGCTGCTACCACGATCGCCAGCATCGATATGACGGGCTTCAATGGGACGTTGGATACGACCGGGTCAAACTGGGCCCTCACGATCAACGGCGCGTTCCTCATTCAAGGCACGTTCAACGCCCGCAATTCCACTGTCAGTGTGACCGGCAACGTGAGCATCTTGACGGCGGCGACGGTCGTCCTCCTCGGCGCATCGACGTGGACGGTCAACGGTAACTGGACCAATCAGTCGACCGCCGCCGGTTGGACGGCGGGTACGAGCAGCGTGACCATCCGAGATGCGGCGAATGGGATTCTCACGTTCGCTGCTTTGGCCGGAGCGACGAACGAGTTTAGCAATCTCACACTTGACGCAAGTGTGACGACGAGCGTCACCTACACGATGGCGACGAATGCGCTCCGCATGAGCGGGACGCTCACAATCCGAAACTCGACCGGCGGCGCGACGGGATGGACCGTCCTGACGACGTCGGGGGCCAACTTGGGCATCACCGTCGGGGGACTCGCCGTGTCGACGTTCGGAGCCCTGACGGCGAACGCATCGGCCATCTTGATCAACGGAAACGTGAACATCAGTGCGGCGAACGGCTACCTCGTGATGAATTCATCCACATGGACGATCACAGGAACCTGGACGAACGCTTCGACGTCAGCGGCTTGGGGTGCCGGGACCGGGACGGTCACATTCAACAGTGCGACCGGTGGGACGATGACGTTCGCGGGCGCGAATCTTTCGGGCAGCGAGTTCAACAACATCATGTTCGGTTCCTCCGCCGCATCGGTGCAGATCTTCACGATGTCCACGAGGGCCATGAACTGGGCGGGGACACTGACCGTCTCCGATGGATCGTCGACGACGGCCCTAGCGACGGCAAACCTGGGATTGACCGGTGGCGCGTTGAACGTGGGCAACGGGGGAATCCTGACGGCGAACGCCTCCACGATCACCGTTTCGAGTGTGACGATGACGGGCGGGACGAGCGGCACGATCACGCTCACGACAGGCTCGGTGACCGATTCCGGGAACTGGGACACGAGCGGGGCCGGCTCGGTGTTCACGAAAGGGACCAGCACCGTCACGATGAGCAGCGTGAGCAACATCGCGATCTTGAACGCGGGGAACAACTTCAACAACCTGACGATCTCCGCCGCGGGAACCGTCACGCAGACCGGGCTCGTAGATGTGTCGGGCACTCTGACGGTGAATGCCGGGGCGGTCCTCGCGACCGGCACTTTCCCCTTGACCGTGGCGGGCCTTGCGGCCAACATGACAGGAGGCATTTCAGGCGGTGCGGCGGGTGCGAAGACCATCAGCGGCAACGTGAGCATCGCGGCCTCTGGATTCTTCGCCTTCGGGCCGGCAACGTGGACGTTCAGCGGCTCCTGGGCGAACGCGTCGACCAGCGGGTCTTGGTCCGCGGGCACGGGGACGATCGTCTTCAATTCGGCCCTTTCTCGAGTCATGACCTTTGGCAACATCGGAGTCACCGAATTCAACAACGTGCAGTTCAGTCCGACCGCCGCTGCGACCTTCACGATGGCGACGAACGGAATCCGATGGGCCGGAACTCTGACGCTCAACAACGCGGCCACCCTGGCGACGGCCAACCTAGCCCTCACCGGTGCCGGAGGGAACTTGACCGTGAACAACGGCGCGATCCTGACCGCCGGGACGTCCACCATCAGCGTCACGAACGTGAGCATGACCGCAGGCACCTCCGGGACGATCACGACCTCGGGCACGTGGACGGTCGCGGGGAATTGGGATACGTCGGGGGCGGGCTCGACGCTCACCGCGACGGCAAGCACCGTGACGATGAACGGGGCGGCCCGGACCGTCAGGATCCTCGATGCGTCGAACGGGTTTGGCGCGCTAACAATTAGCGGCACGGTCTCCACTGCATCCGTCGTCGCGACAGCGGGCCTGCTCGCGGTGAGCGGGACCCTGGACACCACCGCAACAAATTACTCCTTGTCCATCGGATGTCAACAACCCCGCGGGTTACATCACGTCGACGGGCGCGGGCGTGTGGACGATCTCGGGCGCATGGACGAACGTGTCCACCTCGGCCTCGTGGAGTTTTGCGGCCTCGATCACCTTCAACGCGTCGTCCTCACAGACGATGACCTTCGCCAACCAGACCCCTGAATTCGGCGGCAACGTCATGTTCAATTCGGGGGCGTCGACCGTGACCTTCACGATGGCGGCGAACGGAATCCGCTGGGCCGGAACCCTCAGCATCCAAGGGGGAAGCGGTACGACCACCCTCACGACGAACGATCTTGCTTTGACCGGCGGAGCCCTCATGATCGGCGATGCCGGCCTCCTAGTTGCAAACGCGTCGACGACGGCGGTCTCGAACGTCACGATGATCGGGGGTACGTCCGGAACCATCACCCTGACGAGCGGATCGTGGACCGTCAGTGGCAACTGGGACACATCGGGTCTCGGTTCCTCGTTGATTGCAGGAACGTCCACGGTGACGTTGACGGGGGCGTCGACCACCCTTACGCTGGCAACCGGGCAGATGTTCTACAGCCTCGTGATTGGCGGGACAATCTCCATCACGTCGCCAGTGACGGCTGCTGGCATCCTCACCGTGAACAACGGGGCGGTCCTCACGAAGACGGGCCAGAGCATCACATTCAATGGCCTCACCGAGATCGGGTCCGGAAGCATCGCGGACGGCGCGATTAGCGTCGGCAACTTCTCCGTCACGAACAGCGACGCGACGAACCTCACGACAATCACCGTGTTCACAACGTGGACCGTCGACAGCCAATACACTTGGACCGACTCCTCCACCGTGGGGACCTCGACGATCACCTTCACGATTGGAGGGAACACGGTCGGCTATCGATTCAACGTGATGAAGGACGCCGCGGCGTTCACAAACGGCATCGTGAACGGGTCCGGTCAGGTCGTCTTCGCCATGCTCGGCTCGGACCCGGTCGTGGACGTTATCCTGTCCGCTCCCTGTGGAGTGGGCAACCGATACTGGATCGGCGGCACAGGCAGCTGGTCCCAAACAACACACTGGTCTTCCTCCTCCGGCGGCGTGAACGGGTGCTCTATGCCGAACGCCTCCAACCCGGTGTTCTTCGACGCGAACTCCGGAGGCGGGATGGTCACGGTCGATCTGAATGCGGCGATGTCCTCCTTCAACACGACGGGATGGGCCGGGACCGTCGTCATCGGCGTATTCGACTTCGTTGTCAGCGGTGCGATCACCCACGCCGCGGGAACGCTGACGATCGGGGCGTCCGCGGGATCTGGGCTGACCGCGACGGGCGGGTTGACTCTCTCCGGATCCGCCGTCCTCGATGGGTCCGGGGCTCCATCCGTGGTGACCATCGCGGGAAACACGTCCATTTCCAGCGCGGCCGCGTACCTCAAGATGGGCAGCGCGACGTGGACATTCGGCGGGTCGTGGACGAACAACAGCACCTCCCCGAACTGGGCCGCCGGGACGGGGACGGTCGTCTTCGATTCGACTTCATCGCAAACGATGACCTTCGCCGCCCTCGCGGGCAGGGAGTTCTATTCGATCACATTCCGGTCCGCCGCGGGCAGCGGCGCCGTCACTTTCTCCATGGCCACTAACGGTCTTCGGTGGAGCAACCTCCTCACCATTCAGGATGGGGCGGGATCGACGACCACGCTGGCCACCGCGAACCTCTCCTTGACGGGAGGGTCCATCGCCGTCGATGATTCGGGAATCCTCGTCGCCAACGCCTCGACCGTTTCCGCCGCGGACGTGACGGTGAAGGGCAGCACCTCGGGAACCATCACGCTGACCAGCGGAGCCTGGACTGTCAGCGGTAACTGGGACACGTCCGGGGTCGGCGCGACATTCACGAAGGGCTCGAGCACCGTGACCCTGTCCGGTGCCGCCAAAACCCTTAGGACCCGGGACGCTTCGAACGGGTTCCACAACCTGACCGTTTCCGGAACCGTCACGCAGAACAATGCGACGGATGTGGAAGCGAATCTTTCCATCAGTGGGACCCTGACCACGTCCGGGAACGACATCACGGGAGGAGCGAGCTTACTCGTCGCCGGTGGTGGCGCGCTGACGGCGGGTAACAGCACCATCACGATCCGGTCGATCGATACTTCGGCGGGAGCCTTCACCGCAGGGACTTCGACCCTCGTCGTCAACGCGTCCGGCGGCTCCATCCGAATCACGCAGCCGATCTTCAGTCTCACGGTAGTCCCGGGCGTAAGCACGACCTTCTCCTCAAACGTGACGTGGTCGGGCGCGCTGAGCCTGACCGGTACCACGGTCACCTTCAACGGCAGCGTGACGTCCACAGGTTCGGCAATCCTGGTCTTCGACTTGGCTTCGATCGCCATCGCGGGATCGTGGGATTCGTCGTCTGTGACCACGTTTACGTCCACCGGTTCCTCGGTAACCTTCACCGGCACGAGCCAAGCCATCGCGATGGGCGCGACCCAGTCCTTCGCGACGCTCACGATTGCAGGGACTGTCGCCCTCACATCGAATGTCACCGCGGCGAACCTGACCATAGCCGCGTCGAGCACGCTCACCAAGACGGGCTATGGAATCACATTCGACCGCCTCTCCGTGAACGGGACGATTGCGGACGGTTCGGTGAGCGTCTCAAACCTGACCGTCACGAACAGCGACGGGATCGCGCTCATTACGATCACCGCGTTCAGCGAGTGGACCATGGGAGCGTCGTACGCATGGACGCATTCCTCCAGCGAAACGACGCAGACCATCACTTGGACGATCGGGGGCAATACCGCCCGACTCCCATTCGCGGTGACGAAAGACGGATCGCCCCTCGTGGCCGGCACGATCGACGGCGCCGGCCAGGTCGTCTTCACGATGCTCGGCTCGGACCCCAACATGCGGGTGACCGTGCAGGTGCCGGTCGTCATCCCACCGCCCGGTCCGGGCTGGTGGCAGACGCCGTACATGTTCCTGATCCTTCCCGGAATCTTCTTGGGTGTAGCTATGTTCGCGCAACGACAGCGCTGGAGGCCCGCAAAGGCCTTCCTTGTGGACGAACGCGGAAAAATGCTCAGGGAATTCACCCTGGACCCGTCGTGCCAGGTCACGTATGACCAAGCGGTACAGGCGGGCGTCCTCGATGCGGTCGAGAAACCGATCAAGGTCACTAAGTACCACGGCCAGACGGTCCGTGGTGACGCACTTGGGGTCGTCCTCCTCGCCTACGGCCCGGTCACCCTCGAGCACGTGGAGTTTGCCCGCGAAATGCTGGTCCAGATCCAGGACAAGTTCGAAGACGCGGTCAAGCAGCGACTCGAAGAAGCCCGTCTCCAGGAAACGGAGCTGGGGGCCCAAGCGAAAGGACTCGAGGAACGTAAGGTCGTGATCGAGACGCGAACCGGCGAACTGGACGCGATGCACCATCGGATCGAGGAGGAGCGGAGCCGGCTTGCGTCCGACCAGGCGGCGATCGATGCGAAGGAAGGAGACCTCAAGAGCCGCGAGCTCCAGGTCGCGGACGACCGAAGGGCCATCGATGATCTCGCAAGACAGACCGAGGCCCTCCGTACGGATCTCGACACGCGGATCGGGCAGGTCCAAGCCGGCGAGAGCGAGTTGGTCGAGAAAACGAACGGGATCAACGCACGCGAGACGGCGGTTGGAACGATTGAGTCGCAACTGAACGAGCGCGAGCAGGGCATCGGGAAGGAAGAGGAAAGGCTCGCCTCCGAACGGCAACGTCTCATGGCCGAGGCCGACGGAATCCGGATTCAGGGCCAAGCGTTGGAAACTCGAGAGGCCGCCGCACGTAAGGACCTCGAGGATCTCGCACAGAGTCGGGCTCAGTTCGAGATCGATCAGAAAGAACTGTTGGAATTCAAAGGCTCTGTCGACACACGGGTCGCACATGCCGAGGCAGTGGAGGCAGCTGCCGCGGCGAAGACGGAGGAACTCACCGCCCGAGAAGCGCGCCTGGCGCCCTCCGAGGCCGAGCTCGCGACCCGCGAAAGCAAAATCCATGAAGCCGAGGAAGTGGCCCGGCAAGAGAGGACACGCGCCGAGGCCGCGCTCCAGGAGGTCTCGGACCGGACCCGGGACCTCGAGGCCCGGGAGACCGCATTGAAGGAAGATCGGGTCGTGCTCGAAGAGGCCCGCGGGGCATACGACTCCGAGAGACGGGAGTTCCAAGACCGGACGGCCCAATACGAAGACGAACTCCGCCGCCGCCGGGGGGACCTCGACGCACAGGCGAAGGAAATCGGTGAGCATCAACTTCGAATCGCGCAGGACAAGGAATTGTACGAGGCCAACCGGAACGAAAAGAACCAAGCGATCCTGTCCCGCGAAATCGAGGTCGAGGCGAGAGAACAGTCCCTGGCAGAGAAAGAAGAGGCGATCCGGGCGCAGGCAGAAGACAATGCCCGACGGCTGACCGACTTGGCCTCGCGCGAGGAATCGTTGGAGATCGAGAGCGAAAAGATGGACAAAGTCCGAAGGGAACTCGAGGCGAAGAGCCAAGAATTGGCGAACCTCGCTCAGGATCTCGACGGGAAGGCGACCCGGTTCCGGGAGACGGAGGCCACGCGCGCGGAGGAACTCCGGACCTGGCAGGCGACCCTCGAATCCCAGCAGGCGTTACTCAAGGAGCAGCGGGAAACGTTCGAACAGGAGAGCGTCTCCCAGCGCGAAGCGTGGGCGGCCCGCGTGATGCGCCTCGAGCGCCGCGAGATCGATGTGAAGGACCAGGAGGAAAAGGTTCACACGGATGTCGAGTGGGTCGCGCAGAACGAAGAGGAAGTCACGCGCCGCGAGAAAGCCGCCCAGGAAGCGTCCCGGTCCGCCTCGTTGTTGAAGGAAGAAGCGGAACGCTTGAAGAGCGAACTCGAGCAGCGAGCCCTCGAAATCGATTCGAGAGAACGGAGCCTCAGGGAAGAAATCGCACGCCATGCGACGGAACTCTCGAAGCGGACGGATGCCTTGAACGCTCTCGAGACGGAGATCGGAGCGCGACGCACCGAGCTGGAGAAGGATCGGGTGGCTCAAACCCAGCGAATCCATCAGATGGACGCCGATCTTCAGAGGAATGCCCAGGACCTGGAGGCCAAGGCACGGGACCTGTCGGAGCGGGAGAGCCGGATCGTTGAGATGGAGGAAACCCTCAGATCCAACGAAAGCCGGCTCGAGCAAGAGCGTGCATCCGTCC
>VBMC01000105.1 GCA_005879015.1 Methanobacteriota archaeon | reverse complement strand
AATCCCTTGACGACCTCGAGGGACCGGATCGGGACTTGGAGCGATTGGATTCCCGTCGCCGCGATCTGCGGCACGAGGCCCTTCAAGCCGACGTCCTTCGCTCGGACACCGAGGGCGCCCGCGAGCGGCTCGACGTTCTTCAGCTCGGCCCCGAGCGAGGGCTCGCCCTGGGTCATGATCACCCTTTTCACCTGGCCGCCCTCGCAGATGAGTTCGAGGGGCAGCACGCCGATCTCCAATTCCTGATAGATCACGGAGGAACCATCGGGATGCGGGACGAGGCCTTCTTGGGCCGCGACGTAGGCGGTCCCGATGGACGGATGGCCCGCGAACGCGATCTCTCCGCCCGGGGTGAAGATCCGATTCCGGTAGTTCGCGGACGGGTTGCTGGCGGGAAAGATGAACGTCGTCTCGGAGATGTTCATCTCCCGCGCGATCCCGAGCATCTCCGCGGGTGAGAGGCCCGTAGCCCTCGGGAACACCGCGAGCGGATTCCCGCTGAGCGGCGTGTCCGTGAAGACGTCGATTCGCCAGTAATCGAAGAACCGTTCCGACATCCGTGGGGCCTCTCCGCAAGGATGGCGATGCCCACTCTTAATCCTCGCCCGACAGGTTTTTGCGGGTCTCCTCCTTCCCGCGGAGAGGGAGAGGCATCACCGCACCGAAGGATGGAAGCCGTCACGATCTGGCGATCGAAGACCCCCGGCTCTCGGATCGTGTACAGAAATTCCCGGAATCCGTGATCCGAGAGATGACCCGCATCGCGGCGGTCCATGATGCGATCAATTTGTCCCAAGGCTATCCCGACTTCGACCCTCCGCGGGAGCTCACCGAAGCGGCGAAGCGGGCCCTCGATGCGGGGTTCAACCAGTATTCGATCACCTGGGGAGCTCCGGAACTTCGCGACGCGATCGCGCGGCGCGCGAAGTCGTTCAACGGAATCACCGCGGATCCGGAGTCGAATCTCGTGGTCACGTGCGGCACCACGGAGGCGATGATGGCGGCCATGCTCTCCCTGGTCAACCCGGGCGACGAAGCCGTGATCTTCGAACCGTTCTACGAGAACTACGGACCGGACGCGATCGTGAGCGGCGCACGACCGCGGTACGTCCGCATGGAATGGCCGGACTGGTCGGTCGACGAGGAGGATCTCAAGTCCGCGTTCACGGACCGCACGAAGGTGCTGATCCTGAACACGCCGAACAACCCGACCGGAAAGGTGTTCGACCGCGACGAACTCAAGCTGATTGCCGACCTTTGCGCGGACCACGATGTCGTCGCCGTCACAGACGAAATCTACGAGCACATTGTCTTCGACGGGGACAAACACGTCTCCCTTGCGACCATCGGGGACATGGCGGATCGGACGATCACGATCAACGGGCTCTCGAAGACCTACAGCGCGACGGGATGGCGGGTCGGTTGGGCGATCGCGCCCAAGACCCTCGCGAACGCGATGCGGCGAACGCACGACTTCCTCACCGTTGGCGCGCCGCATCCCTTGCAAATCGCGACCGTCGCGGCTCTAAATCTGCCCGAATCGTACTACCGAAATCTCGCGTCGATGTACCAGAAGAAGCGGGACTTCTTCGTTCGAGGCCTTCAGGAAATCGGCTTCGATTGCCGCCCTCCTCGAGGCGCGTACTATGTGATGGCGAACTTCGGACGGTTCCCGTTCGACGACGACCTCTCTTGCGCGATGCATCTCGTCGAGCGTCAGCGGGTCGCGGTCGTCCCGGGCGGATCCTTCTATGGGAACCCGAAGGACGGACGAAGGTTCGTGCGGTTCATGTTCTCGAAACGGGACGAGACGCTGAAAGAAGCGATCGATAGTCTCCGAGGATTGCGGGACGTGGCCTAGCCATGGCCCGCGAGGCGGACCTCGCGTTCGTCGGCGGGAGAATCTTCACCGCCGCGCGCGTTCGGCCTTGGGCACAGGCCATGGCGATCCGCGACGATCGCTTCGTCGCCGTCGGGACCGAGGCCCAGGTGGAACGATGGACGGGTCGGCGGACGCGTCGCATCGATCTCCACGGTCGAGTCGTGGTTCCGGGTTTCATCGACGGGCATGCCCATATGGCCGACAGCGCGGGAGAGATCGGATGGACCCGCCTGAACGGGACTCGGTCGATGGAAGAGGCCCTGGCACGGCTCCGGAAGGCCGCGGTGCGGACGCCCACAGGGGAATGGGTCGTCGGCATCGATTGGGATGAAGCGAAGTGGACCGACCGGAGGTACCCGACTCGGGCCGATCTGGATCGGGTCTCGACGGACCACCCTGTCGTCGCGCGACGAATCGATTGCCACATGGGCTCGGTGAACTCCCTGGCGCTCGAGCGCGCGCGCGACCTGGTCGGACTTCGGGGATTCGACGTGGACGGCTCGGGGAGGCCGACCGGGATCCTGAAGGAAGACGCCTTCTCCGAACTCCACGACCGATTCGCATCAGGGCCGGCCGTCATCGAACGGAATCTTCCCAGGATCGCACGGATGGCGCATCGTCTTGGGATCACCTCGATCCACGATGTCGTCCCGATGCCGGCGTGGCAGGCCTATCAGCGGGCCCATCGGAGGGGCGGCCTCCGACTCCGAGTCTACGCCATGGTCCCGGGCACGGCAGCCGCCTCTCTCGCTCAAACCGCAATCCAGTCCGGACTCGGAGACGAGTGGCTTCGTCTCGGAGCCGTCAAGGTCTTCTCCGACGGATCCCTCGGAGCATTCACGGCCGCGCTCGATGCCCCATACGAAGGCCAGACGAAAGAACGCGGCATGTTCGTCCATCCCCCCTCCAAGCTTCGGGAGACCCTGGAGACGGCCCATCGGACGGGGCTCCAGACCGCGACCCACGCGATCGGGGACGCGGCCGTGCGCCTCGTCACGGAGACGCTCGCCTCGGTGGAAGAAGAAAATCCGCGAGAGACGTTGCGTCACCGGATCGAGCACTATGAGCTACCCGACGAAGAGGTCCTCCGGCGGACCAAACAAGCGGGCCTCGTCGCCAGTTGCCAACCGAACTTCATCGGACAATGGAGCGGCCCGGGCGATGTCTACGAGGACCGACTCGGATCGATTCGGATGGCCCGCAACAATCCGTATCGTCGCATCGCACGCCTCGGCATCCCGCTCTGTTTCGGGTCCGATGGAATGCCATACGGACCTCTCTACGGAATTCACTGGGCGGTGAACGGATACTTCGAGGACCAACGACTCAGTCCGGAGGAGGCGTTCCGGGCCTACACCGCGGGGGGCGCGTACGCTTCGTTCGAAGAACATCAGAAGGGCACCCTGGAAACGGGAAAGTTAGCGGATTTCGTCGTCCTCGAAGGCGATCCGTTTCGCAATCCGGAGACCATCGATCGATGTCGGGTGAGAGAGACGTGGATAGGCGGAACCCGCGTTTTCCCCGTGTCAAAATCCTGATGAGCCCGCCATCTCCCGACACGATCCGTCCGTTCACGAGCCTTTCGCCGACACGGCCGCGCGGAACGCCCGGAAGACACTGCCCCATACCTTTCCGTCCGTTCGGATCTTGTTCTCGTAGTTGTTCAACGAAGCCCACGCCTCGAATGCGGACTTCGTCTTCGTATCGAACTTGCCGGAGGAAGCGCCGCGATAGAAGCCGAGGGCCGAGAGCCCGGCTTGAATCTCGCGCACCACGTTCGCGTTCAGCGGGAGGACGTCTTTCGGATCCTCGCGGTTCAACAAGGTCACGTCGTAGACGTTGAAGACCCGGATCATCTCCTCGATCGGTTCCGGATGATCGTCGACTCGGATGTCGATCCAGCGGTCATTGAACCCGCCGTAGCCACCCCGGTCGCGGACAACCAGGAGTGCCGCGGACTGTTGCCCTCGCTTGTCGCCGCCCGCACGCTGTCCGGCGCTGAGGGCCGCGAGGAGTCGGACCGGAAGATCTCCCTGCGTCCCTTCGAACGCTTGGCCCATCTCCTTCACGACGTCTTCGCCCGCCAGGAGGTTTCCTTGGCATGCGTAATTCCGGCCGACGAGATGGCCGGCCCATGGAAAGCATTCCTTCCCGGTATACGAGGCCGCCCGGCCGTGCGCATCCACGACGCCCGCTTGCCGTTGTGCGGCTTCCTTATCGGCCTTCACGAGACGTTGCAGCGCATCCTTCGGTGCGACACGCTGCTTCAGCAGGGCGAGGGCCTTCGGGCCGTACGTCGTGTTCGCGTACGATTGGGTCGCGACGGCGCCGACCCCGGCACGGGCGAAGGGCACAACGGCTCCGACGGCGACGAACTTCGATTCGACCGCGATGCCGAGGTCCTTCGTCTTGGGATCGAACCCGACGATGCTGAAGGTCGACGGCCGGGGCCGTGGCATGGGTCGGGACATCGGCTTGCCGGTTATTCTCGCTTCCCGCAAAACTTAAGCGCAATCCCCAACTCCGACGAGGCGGCCGTGTACGTCCTGTTGGATCTGTATGGCGTCCTCCTCGATCACGAGAAGACGTTCCTCGGATATCGAGGTCGTCGACGAGCTCGACGCGCAGCATCTGCTCGAGATGTTCGAGCGTCTCGGCATCGATGCGAGGCCGGCGGAGCCGCTCGTCCTCTCCCGCGAACTCGAACGTGAGGCGCTGGCCCGCGTCAACGCGCGGTACCCGGACGCACGATCCGCGATCGAGCGGCTTCGTGCCGAGGGCCACCATGTGTACGTCGCCACGGGAGGGAGCGAGACAAACGAGGCGGCTCTGCGGGGGGCAGGCCTTGCGAGCCTGATCGACGGGATCTTCAGCGGGCACTCCCAACATGCGCACAAGAGCCAGCCCGCGTATTGGGCCGACGTCCCGAAGTTCGTCGCTGCGAGAGCCGGCGACTGCGTGCTAGTCGACGACCGCCTGGACTACCTGGAGGCTGCGGCCTCCGTCGGCATCGTCGCATTGCTGCTGGATCGCAAGGGGGCGCATCGTCCGGAGTCGATGCCTTCCTATGTGACGGCGACCCTCCGAAACCTGGCGGGACTCCCGCACTGGGTCGAGACCTGGACCTCCTCCCATCCGTCATGAGCCCGCTTCGCCGAACTCGAGGAGCCGTTTCTGGCCCCGCTCCGGGGCGTGAATCGCGGCGAAGTCCACGGCCGGGAGGCCGAGGATCCTCCGGAACTGATCGGCGCCCGCAGGCCCGAAACCCGCGAAGTGGTTGTTGAACAGGACGTACGCGCGGGCGACCCGGTCCTCCACCAATCGGAGTCGGCCGGCCCATTTCTCCATCTCCGTAGTGCGGTCAATCTGGACGCGACCCAGATCGCTCAGGGAACGATCGCCGATGAACCGGAGGTAGACGAAATCCGCGGTGATTTCCGGGGTCGTGTTCAGGTACTGCACTTCGTTCCAGACGAGCGCCACCTCCCGCCGTCGCAGGGCCTCGAAGATGTCCGGTCGCATCCAAGAGCCGTGACGGAATTCGACCGCGTACCGGTAGTCCCTGGGAGCGCTATCGAGGAACGCGAGCAGGCGGTCCCGGCCGTCGTCGTGGTGCAAAAACGGCGGGAGTTGGACCACGAGGGTCGCGACCTTCGGTCGCAGCTCGCCGATCGACCGGAAAAAACGATCGAGGGACTCCCGGGTCGGACGAAGCGCATTCTCATGGGTGATGAAGCGGGGGAACTTCGCGGCGAACAGGAAGGACTCGGGAACGGAGTCGCGCCACGATCGAATCGCCTCCGGGGACGGAATCGTGTAGAACGTCGAGTCGATCTCCACGAGGTCGAACACCTTGCTGTACAGCCGGAGGAAATCGGCCTGCGGCGTGTGTCGCGGGTAGAAGGGGCCCACCCAGAAGTCGTACGAGTAGCCGACGCACCCGATGCGCAGGTCCACGGGCCCGCCCATAGAGGCGGAGGAAGATGGTTCTTGCGCACCCGAGGGCGACGGATCCTCTGCGTACCTCTAAGTAGAGGTATGAATCAAAGGGGCGCGACTCCTCACGGGCGGACCCGTTCGAGCTTCACGTACCGAACGCCGTCGCCGACCTCGCCGAAGAGGATTTGCTTCTTCACCCCATGAGCGAGGCGCACGGCCCGGCTGATCTCCGGCCACGCCCCTCGATGGCCTTTCGGGACCACGTGGACCAGGTATTTGGCATGGTGCGTCTCCGGATCCCCTTCGTACGCGCGGAAGTGGGAGCCGTACTTGAAACCCGTCTTGGAAATCACGCCACGACCCGTCAGGTCCTCGTAGGCCCGGAGGCGCAGGTCGAAGTCCGGCTGGATCTCCTTCGCTTCTTTCGTCAGGCGCGCGAGCCCGATCGGCCGGTCCGTGTCCGCATTCCGGACCTCCGCGAACCCGCCCTTCAGGAGGAACGCGGTCTCCAACAGGCTGAGCTGCAACCGACGTCCGATCATCTTGCCGAAGAACCCGGCCTCGTGGAGGGCACGCCCTTGGGCCTCGTCAATCACGACGGCGCGGTCCCCGAGGAAGTGCACGACGACCCGCTCGTTGGGCGTGCCGATCGGGCGATGGCCGGTCGGAAGGGCCTCCCGGACGTTATAGTAGGTCAGGTCGCTCTCCTCGTCGACGAGGCCCAGGAGGAGGGTCTTGCGGACCGCGGCCGCTTCCTCGGCGCGTTCCAGGAGCTCCGCCAGGTCGAACACGGCCCGTTCGCTCAGCGCCCGGACCCAGTACTTGCTCGGCGTCTTCTTCGGGGCGCCTCCCCGCGGGTACACCTGGAAGTCGACCGAGCCGCTCCGGGATTCCACGATGTATCCCCGTTGCCGCAGATCCCGGTAGACGAGGTAGAGGATCTCGAACGACGGAACCGCGGTGCCGGCCGCCCGGAAGAGGTCCCGTGCGGAAACGGCCCTGCCTCCGCGTCGCACCTCGAGGCGTTCCGCTTCGACCAGGTATACGGCCTCCAGGAGGTCTAGCTCAAGGCCGCCGCCGGAGCGCGGGGTCCCGAAGTACCCCCGGTTGTACAGCGCGCTCGCCTCCGGGGCGTCCTCGACGACGACGCGGTCCACGGACAACTCCCCCGGCATGCGGTCCGGCCAAGCGGGGCCCCCGCGATAAAGGGTTCGACGGCCCGAGTCGGGCCTAGGCCTCTGAGAAAACCCGTTCCATGGTGTTTATATAGAAGCTTACACGATGAATGACCCGTGAAACGCGACGCCCTCGTGAAGGAGACGCGGGAGGCTTTGGCAAAGACGGGCTTCTTCCTTTCCCGGCCTCATGGCGAGCGCGGACTCTGCTTCGACCTCGTCGCGCGGCGCGATGACACGTTGTTGATCGTGAAAGTCTTCCAGAACGTCGATGCGCTGAGCAAGGAAACGGCCCAGGAGCTCAAGGCGATCGCGCGGACGCTCGAAGGCTCGCCCCTCGTCGTCGGAGAGCGCAGCGGCACGGGCAGCCTGGAGGACGGCGTAATCTACAGCCGGTTTGGCGTGCCCATCCTCTGTCGGAGCACGCTCCTCGAATTCCTGGAGGAGGGTGTCCCGCCCTTCCTGTTCTCGGCGCCGGGAGGCCTCTATGTCCGGCTCGATGCGGCGGCACTGCGCCGGATGCGAGACGAACGCGGCTTGTCCCTGGGGGCCCTCGCGGAAATTGCGGGCGTGTCTCGTCGGACGATCCAAATGTACCTCGACGGAATGGCCGCGACGCTCGATGTGGCGATGCGCCTCGAGGACGTGTTGAG
>VBMC01000016.1 GCA_005879015.1 Methanobacteriota archaeon | reverse complement strand
ATCCGCACGCCGGAGGCCGCCCAGGCCGTGACCCAGGCGGGCGCGGACATCGTCGTGACGGGCACGATCGTCGAGGTGGCCCGCGAAGGAGAGGCCTTACGCCGGATCATCGAAGCGGTGAAGGCGGGCTGATGCACGTCTTCCGGGCGAAGACGGCGGGCGAGAGCCACGCCGAGACGACGCGGATTGCACGGCGGTTGTTCGTCTCGCCAGCCCCCCGGAGGATTGTCCCCGCAATCCTTGCGTTCTCGGTGATGGAGGCCTATCTCCTCGTATACCCGGCGCTCGACGGGGTTCGGGTCCTCCTGGGCGGCGTGGCGATCGGGGTCCCCGCCTTCGTGGCGGCCTTCGGCACGGTCCCGCTCGCGAACCGCCTCGGCGGTCGGATGTACTTCCGGCGCTCGTTCTTGCTCGCGTTCGTCGGCCTCATGCTGCTCGGGGCGTTCCAGCTGGTCGCGGTCCTCGCCCTCACGATGTACTCCCTGTTCGGTGGCGTCCCGTATCCCGATCGGATCCACCGAGTCGCCGTCCTCGGGTACGGCGCGATGCTCTGGACCCGCGAGGTGATCCTGAGCGCGACCTCGAACTCGAAGCATCTGCGCTCCCTCCCCGCGGCTTCCCTGCAACCCCTCCTCGGCCTCGTCGGGCTCGCGCTGTTCGTGCCGCTCCCGCCGGGCGAGATCGTCCTCGCCCTCGTCGTGTTCGCCTCCTTCTTCGCGAGCGCGGTCGCGTATACGGAGATCGCGAAGCGTCCCCTTCTCCGATCGTTCGGTGTCGACGGACTAAAGCTGCTCCGATCCACGTTGGACCATTACACGGAACCGGAGGCCTCTGGCATCGCCGAGCTGGAGACCTTCTTCGATTCGATGAGCGTGCGCGCCCGCGTGCGGGTCGGGGGCCTCGCCTTCCGCGTCGGAACGCGGCTGAAGGCCCTCTTACTCGCGCCGACGGTCCACCCGGGACCGATGGGGTACGTGAGCGGCAGCGACCTGCCGACGAAGATCGCCCGGGACCTCTCCGACCTCACACTGAACGTGATGGTGGCGCACGGTCCGACGACACACGACGAGAATCCCGCGACGACCGCCGAGGTCCGGAAGGTCGCGGAGGCGGTCCGCACCTCCACCGGGTCCGCGACGTTCGGGGCCCGGGTCGGCCAGGCCCGTCGAACGACCTACGGCCGGGCCGCGGCGCTCGCCCAGGCCTTCGGCGACGTCGTCCTGATCGTCGCGTCGTTCGCGCCGCAGCCGACGGACGACATCGACAGCGCGACCGGGTACGCCGCCGTCCAGGAAGCGCGCCTTCAAGGGGCCCGTGACGCGGTCTTCGTGGATGCCCACAACTGCCTCGAACCCGGTGTCGGCCTCACCTTGTTCGGCAGCCATCGAAGCCATGAGATCATCGAGGCGGCGAAGTCGGCCACGCAGGCCGCGCTCGCGGCGCCGAAGGCCCCGTTCCGCGTGGGGTATGCGAACCGGAAAGGCTTCTCTACCCCGGACCAGGGGATCGGCGCCCGCGGCATCGAGGCGCTCGTGGTCGAGACCGGCGGGCAGAGGACCGCCTACGTCCTCTTCGACGGCAACAACATGGTGCCCGGCGTCCGCGATGAGATCCGAGCGAAACTCGCGTCGCTGGTCCAGGAGTCCGAGGCGATGACGACGGACAACCATTCCGTGAATCTGACGATGGATGGATTCAACGCGGTCGGGGCCGTCCTCAGCCGCGACGTGATCCTCGCGCACGCGGAGGGGGCCGTCCGCGAGGCGATCTCCGGCTTGGAGGAGGCCGAGGCCGCCGCCTTCGTCGCGGACATCCCCGACTTCCGGATCTTCGGGCCGCAGTCCGCGGCCCGCTTGACCACGACGATCAACTCGACCCTGGCGGTGCTGCGTCCGGCCTTGTACGTCACCCTGAGCGGGGCGGTCGCGGTCGGGGCCCTCGTGATGGTCCTTTTCTAGACGAGGTCGAGGAAGCGGCGGTGGATCCGCAGGTCTCCGCTCAGTTCCGGATGGAAGGCGGCCCCGATCAGGTTTCCCTGTCGGGCGAGGACGATTCGATCCTTGTACCGGGACAGCGGCGTGCAATCGCCCCAGGTCCGCAGGATCGCGGGTGCTCGAATGAAGACGCAATGGAACGGCTTCTCCATGCCCTCGATCTCGAGGTCCGCCTCGAACGACTCCCGCTGTCGACCGAACGCGTTCCGGTCGACGGCCATGTCCATGAGGCCGAGCAGCCTCGTCTTCGTCTTGTCCGCTTGGACCCCCGCGTCCTTCGCGAGGAGGATGCAGCCCGCGCAGGTTCCCATGATCGGCATGGCCTCGTCCGTCGCACGCCGGACGATCTCGTCGAAGAGGCCAAGCTGGACGAGGAGCTTGGAGATCGTCGTGCTCTCGCCGCCGGGGATCGTCAACGCATCGACGCGGTCCAGGTCCTCGCGCCGTCGTACGTTGATCGCATCTCCGGGCCTCCCCGCGTCGCGCATCGCCCGGGCGACCGCGTCCACATGCTCGCTCACGTCGCCTTGGACACCGATCACGCCGATTCGCATCGGTCGACTTAGGGCGGCAGCCGATTAAAACGATTTGGGGACGCCCGGTCGCTCAGCGCCGCACAAGGATCCGCTTCCCGTCACGCCTCTTGCCGAGCAAGCGTTGCGAGACTTCCAAGGGACGGCGCGCCACGTTTATCTTCGGGCACGCGATATAGCGCCGGCCGAGGGATGCCCATATCGACCTCCGGTCCAGGGTCCATGCCCGAGGCTCCGCCTGCGCCGCCGGCTCCAACAGGCCGCGGGAGGCCGCGGTCCGTCCTGGGCGTGCTGAGCGTCTTGGTCGTTCTTCTCCTGGCCACCGGTTTGGGCGTGTACTACTTTGTATGGACCGGTCCGGTGAACGTCGCGCCGCATGTCGCCAAGGCGCTCGGCAACGGGAGCGCGTTCTTCGACCTGCCCTTTCTCATGCTCTACACTGCTCCTCCGCTCGCGGTGAAGGGTTTCGCAACAAGCTCGAACGCATCGTACACCTCCTACCCAGACCGACCATCCGCGAATTTCACCCTGACCTGGTCCAACGTGACGGGCACCTCCCTGCCGGTCGTCTTCAGCTTCACCTCATCGAACGTCACGGCGAGAGCGCTGACCTTCGTACCCGGGCCGGACGGCAAGGTCCGACTCCTCCCCGCGGGCGTCTGCACCTCGCCGTGCACGTCGGACACCATCGGCTATGGAGACACAAACACAGGCTCCATGGGGGTGGTTGCGGTGAGTGTGGCGATGGGCTACAACGTCACCGAGATGACCTCGACCGTGAACTCCGTCCATGCGACTTGGATCCAGGTGGCATACACGTTGACGATCATCCATTTCAACGCCGGGGTGCCTCCGCCGTTCGCGAATGCGACGGCCCCTACCCCTGCGGACCTGGTCCCCGTGGGCCCGGCCGTTCCGCTAAGTTACCCGAAGGGCTCCTCGTGGTCGTACGATCAGAACGTGCACGACCTGAACCTGCTGTCCCAAGGTTTCGCGAACTCCCTCGGACCCATCTCGATCCGCACGCCGGGCGCCAGCCTCAATACGACCCTCTCCTGTACGTTCGCGTGGGGACCGAACTCCGACTATCATATCCGGCTGAGTGGGACGAACGGCGCGCTCGTCACGCTCCAGTTCTACGTCGACCTGAGGTTTGGGTCCCTTACCGTGCAATACGTTCCGTGATCGAAGAGGAGCCAGCGACGGAACCGGTGTGAAAAGATGCTTCTTGGGCCGTTCCGAGACAGCCAGAGCCGCCGTTGGAGTGCCGTCCGGAATGGCCCTTCCGGCCGCTCGGAGGCCGACGGAGCGGGAGATTCAAGCGACCCGAAATTTACCAGTCCTATGGAGACAAGGCTCGCGATGGGATTTGTTATCTCCATGGGAGCGGTACCAATCATGCGAGTTTGGGTCTTTGCCTCA
>VBMC01000015.1 GCA_005879015.1 Methanobacteriota archaeon | reverse complement strand
GCCGCGTCCATCTGGATGCGCCCATCGATCCGCATGCGGGACCCGGTGCCCGCATTGAGCCTCGGATCATCCTCGAGGACCACAATCGACTCGACGACAGCGTCGAGCGCCCTGCCGCCGCGACGTAGGACGGCGATTCCAACCTCGCCGGCCGCGGAGGCCGCATCCCGGACCGATGCGTTCGAGCCGGCGCCGCAGTGCGTGAGGAGAAGCGGATGCACGCGACTCCCCGGACCGACTAGCCGTCCTTCAAGCTTTGCGAACTCGCGGCTTCGCCGGCTCCGCGAGAGACGGGAGGCGGGCCTGCAAATCCGCGATCCGACGTCGGAGCTCGTCGCGAATCGCACGCAGTTCCTCCATCGACTTTCCGGTCGCACCGGGAATCGGCCAGTCCTCTCCTTTGTCCTTCGCGCCGACCGGACATCGATCGAGGCATCCGAACGTGACGACCCGCGACGCGCGGGCGATCATCTCCGAGGTCACCGTCCGCGGGGTCTTCGGGCCGAGGCGAATTCCGCTCTCCTGGAGCAGATCGACGACCACCGGGTTGATCGCCGCCGCGGCTTGGACTCCGGCGCTCTCGGCCCGCCAGCCGGAAGGAGGGGACGCGTTGAACAGGGCCTCCGACAACACGCTCCGAAACGTGTTCTCGAGGCAGACGAATAGGACCGTCGACATGTTGTTGCAACTCAATCGGCGGCGGACCAAATAGCTTGGCTTCTTGGAGACCGATAACCAGGAGCCTAACTCTAAATAACGTCGCCCGCGTCGGCGCGGCCGTGGCGGCGATCGAGGCCTCCGGACTCACGAAACGGTATGGCACGGTCGACGCCCTGAAGGGCGTTCAACTCACGGTCGAGCGCGGGGAATTCTTCGGCCTCTTCGGGCCGAACGGCGCCGGCAAGACGACCATGCTGCGGATCCTGACTGGGCAAGTGAGGCCGACGGAAGGGACCGCCCGAGTGCTCGACCTGGATGTCGTGCGAGAACCGCTCCGCGTCAAGTCGGTCATCGGGATCGTGCCCGAGGTCGAGTCGCCGCCCTCCTACCTGACCGCGTACGAGTACCTCTATTTCGTCGGCCAAGTCCGGAAGGTCGAGGGCCTCGAGGGCCGGATCGCGCGCTGGTTCGAGTTCTTCGATCTCGAGAATGCACGCTCGAACCTGTGCAAGGATCTCTCGAAGGGGACGCGACAGAAGCTCATGCTGGCGGCCGCCTTCCTGCACGAGCCTTCCCTCGTCTTCTTGGACGAGCCCTTCATCAACCTCGACCCGATCTACCAACGGAAGCTGCGGGAGTTCCTCCAAGACTACATCGGAGGCGGAGGGACCGTCTTCATGGCCTCCCACCTGCTTGACATCGCGGAGAAACTCTGCGACCGGGTGGCGGTGATCCAGGACGGCGCGATCGTCGCGACCGGAAGCGTCGACGAAATCCGGGGCCCGGAAGCGGACCTCGAGGCCGCCTTCCTCCGCATCGTCGGGGCGTGAGGATGGTCGGGCTGCTCCGCCTCATGTTGACGGAGGAGTTCCGCGTCCATACGAGCTACTCCGGAAGATCGGCGTTCCTCGCCTTCCCGCTCATCATCACCGGGTTCAGCCTCGCGATCGCGGTCACGAGCGAACGCCTGTTCACGTACACGCCCTTCGGGGATGCGATCCTCCTCCTCCATGCGAGCGTCTTCTTGTACGGCCTCAGCGTGGGCGCGTTCGGATTCCTCGGGCGCCAATATCTGGAGCGGACGAACGGGACGCGGAACTATGTGGTCGCCATGCCCGGGATCCTCCCGATGCGACTCCGGAAGACCTTCTTCGGAATGTACGTGCGCGACGCGATCTTCTACGTCGCCCTCCTCCTGGCGCCGGCGAGCCTTGGACTCATCGTGTCCATCCCCCTCACGCACTTTCGGATCGTGAGCATCGGTGTGCTCTTCGGCACCGCCCTCCTGTCGTTCCTCCTCGGGATGTCTCTCAGTTTCTTCGTCTCGACTCTGTACATGCGGAGTCAGATGGCCTTCCTGATTTCCGTTGGCGGCATCACGGCCCTCTTCGCCGCAGCCGGGACGACCCGAAGCCTCCCGGTGTCCTGGATCTTGCCCGGCCTCGCGGCCCATGAGCACCTCCCTCCGTTCTCCACCGATGCGATCGCCGCGGTCCGACCCATCCTCGCGGGCATGGGGATCGTCGTCGCCCTCGTGGCCGCTGCGGTCTTCCTGGTCCCGGAACAATACGAACCGCGGGCGGTCGCCGCCCGGGAGGAGCTCCCGCGCCTCGTCGCTCGGCTCAAGCGCCTGAAGGGATACGCTCCGCTCCTCTCGAAGGAGTTCGTCGATCTCCAACGGAGCGGGACGTACGCCAAGATGTTCTTCTCCTTCGTCACGCCCCTCCTCTTCCTCTCCTTCACCGCGTGGTTCGTCCGGTATGGCCTCCAAGTCCCGGTCGGTTTCAACACGGTCTTCTACGCGGGGATGGTCGGATTCTTCGGCGTCATCCTGTACAACTGGTTGAACAACGTGGACGCCACGGACTATCTCGCGACGTTACCCGTCTCCGTCCCTCAGGTCATCCGGGCCAAGCTGATCTCGTTCCTCCTTCTGACGACCTGGGTCGGCGTCGGTTTCGTCGGCATCATCGCGTTCCTCAATTCGGACACCCGCCTGTTGTGGCTCGCCATCCCGATCGTCCTCGTCACGTCCGTCTACATCGTCGTCGTCACGGCGTACCTGACCGGTCTCCGGACGAACTCGTTCCTCTTTGATCCCGGCGTGCTCGCTCGATTCAGCGTCATGTCCATGCTCCCCGACTTCGGCCTGACGATCCTGTCTTTCACGATCGACCGAGACCCCCGGTTCGCGGCGTCCGGGATCGCGCTCGTCCTCGCCGTCCTCGCCGCGACAACGTATATGTTGCTCAAGGGCATTGACGCGAAATGGCGCGGCACGGAATTCGGCGAGTGACCGCCGCGGGATCGGATCATGGACCGGCACGCCGTCTTCCGTCGAAGCTTTCACATCATCTCCCCGATCTTCCTCGGGTACTACCTGCTCCCGGAGTCACTCGGTGGCGGGATCACCCGGACCGCCTTGTCCGTCGTGTTCGTGGGCACCGCGTTGTGCATCGAGATTGCACGCATCGCGCTCAATATCCGACTACTCGGCCTGCGTCCGTATGAGGGACAGCGCGTCTCCGCGTACGCCCAAGGACTCCTCGGTCTCGCCTTCGGATTGTTCGTCATCCGCGATCCGCGCATCGTGGTCCCCGTGTTCCTCGGGATGGCCTGGGTCGACCCGCTCGCGGCCCTCTGCCGACGTCGCGGCTGGCCCCGGTTCGTCCCCACCGCGGCGTACCTCGTCCTGTTCCTGTCGACGGTCTTCCTCATGAAATCGTTCGCGGTTCCGAACGCGCTCCTGTTCTCGGTCGCCGCCACGGCGGTGGCGATGGCGATGGAAGGCCCCAAGTTCCGACAGATCGACGACGACCTCCTCTTGCAGGTCGTCCCGATGGTCGTCCTCTACTTCCTCGTCGCCGGATTCGGGACCGGCTTCGGCGCCTCACTTTAGGACTTCGAGCTTGCCGTACTTGCCCGCGCTGACCTGGATGTTGCCGCGCCATTCCCGAGCCCATCCGTTCGTGATCCGAATCCGATCGTTCGGTTGGACGCGGTCGATCTCCTCGTTCCACAGGCTCACGGAGACTTCGGATCCGTCGTCGTCGACGGCCTTCGCGTCGCACACCTTGCCGGTCGAGCCCCCGCGGCTGGAAAACTCGCGGGCGGCCCCCTTCTCCCGGATGGTCAGTTCGATCACGTCGACCTTGCTTTCCGGACGGACCTCGTTCACCTTCATGCGGACGGCGATGCGAACGTGGCCGTTCGCTTAAAGATTTCCGCTCGGAAGGAGGCAGACCCGCATGGAGACAACGCGGATCGCTTGGAGCGGAAGCGACGGTCGTTCCTTTGTCCTCGTGCGCGGGGCCGGACATTCTTTCGACCATTGAAATAAAACTTATAACCGCCGGACCGGTTATCGAGCCCGTCGATTGTAGTGAATCGAATCAAGGTTGTGAGCGAGGTCGCTGAACTCGTCCCGATCCTGCGCGCCGTGGACAGCGACGTGAAGAGCGATGTGTTCAAGGAGGTCTCCGCGGGCTGGAAGTCCGTGCGGGAGATCGAGGAGAAGTTCGGCGCCGAAGGAGCGGACGCCCTCCGGTTCTTCGAGAAAATGAAGCTCGTCGAGACGAAATGGCAAACGGGCCCGACGGCCTCGCCGGAGAAGGCCTACCACGCGTTCTATTCTTCCTTCCACATCAACGCCACGGCGCCGATCCAGGAAATCTCGGATGTCCTGCACGCCGCGATGATGTCCGAGGAATCGTATTCCGTCATCGAGAACCGGATCTTCGAGATGGTGGGCGCGGAGGGGAAGTTTTCGGGCGACGTCGCGGACGCGCTGAAGGACACGCAGACGAAGTTGAAGGCACTCGTGAAACGGTCTCCCCGCCTCGACTTCCGAGGCCATCGGATCATCCGGTTCGAGGATTGAGCCGTGATCACGGTCCTGCGACTGGGCCACCGTCCGGCCCGCGACAAACGGGTGACGACGCACGTCGCCCTCACGGCCCGGGCGTTCGGCGCGGACGCGGTGCTCGTGTCGACGCGGGACCCGGGCCTCGAGCGATCGATCCGCGGAGTCGTGCGACGCTTCGGCGGAACCTTTCGGATCGAGACGGGCGTGGCCTGGCGGCGCATCCTGAACGAATGGTAAGGGACCAAGGTCCACCTGACGATGTATGGCGAGCGACTCGAGCATGTACTGCCGCGAATCCCCCGGAAGGACCTGCTGATCGAGTCGCTCGCCATACATCGTCAGATGGA
>VBMC01000014.1:3535-3836 GCA_005879015.1 Methanobacteriota archaeon | reverse complement strand
GATCACGTCCCCGGCGTTCACCTTTCGCCGCAATCCCGGACACTCGAGCACCGGGAGTCCAAGGTTAATCGAGTTACGGAAGAAAATCCGAGCGAACGAGTTGGCGAGGATCGCGGACACGCCGAGCGTTTTCAGCGCGATCGGGGCCTGTTCGCGGCTCGATCCGCACCCGAAGTTGTCGCCGGCCACGATGAGGTCGCCGACCTGGACGCTCTTGGCCCAGGCCGGATCGACGGCCTCGAAGGCATGCGCAGCAAACACGTTGGGATCGGTCGTGCCGAGATATTTTCCCGCAATAATG
>VBMC01000014.1:0-3483 GCA_005879015.1 Methanobacteriota archaeon | reverse complement strand
GTCCGTGATCTCCCCATGGATCGCGGACGCCGTCACGGTCCACGGCGAAGCGAGATACACCTGGGCCTGCGGCGACCCCATCCGGCCCGGGTAGTTCCGGTTCGTCGACGAGATGCAAACCTCGTCTCCCGCGAGCGTGCCGAGGTGCCCCCCAAAGCACGGACCGCACGTCGATGACGTGAACGTCGCCCCGGCATCCATGAAGATTTCGATGAGCCCCTCCTTCAATGCCTGTCGATAGATGATTTGTGACGCGGGCGTGATCTGGAACCGAACGCCTCGGGCGACCCTTTCTCCTTTCAGAAGTCCCGCGGCGATCCGAAGGTCCTCGATGCGGGCGTTCGTGCAGGAGCCGAGGAAGGCGACATCGATCTTGGTCCCCTCGACGTCCTCGACCGGTTTCAGATTCGCGGGGTTCGAGGGACACGCGACCTGGGGGCCCATGCCGTCGACCTCGAAGGAGAACGTCTTCGAGAAGGCCGCGTCTTCGTCGGAAGCGATGGGATGGAACGGGCGGCCCGCGTGGGCGAGGTATTGTTTCGTGACCTGATCGGCCTCGATCAGTCCCACCTTCGCTCCCATCTCCGTGGTCATGTTGCAGAGGACGAACCGTTCGTTCATCGGGAACCCCTTCACGGTCGATCCCGTGAATTCGACGGCCGCATACCTCGCTCCATCGTCCCCGGTCGTCCCAATGACCTTGAGGATCACATCCTTCGCCGTTGTCCGCTCCGAGAGCGTCCCGCGGATGTCCACGCGCAGCGTCTCTGGGACGCGGAGCCAGAGGCGCCCGGAGGCCATGACGGCCGCGGTGTCCGTCGCCCCGATGCCCGCGGCGAAGGCGCCCACGGCCCCGACCATGTTCGTGTGGCTGTCGCTCCCGATGATGAGCTCCCCCGGTTGCGCATAGCCCCGCTCCGCGATCAGCTGGTGCACGATTCCGTGATCCCCGACGTCGTGGAATCGCTGGATCCCTTGCTTGTGACAGAAATCGCGGATCGTCTGGTGCATCTTCGCGATCTCCGGGGTCGGAGGAGGGACCCAGTGGTCCAGCGTGACGACGATCTTGTTCGGATCCCACACCGCGGTGGTCCCGATCTCGTTGAACGGCAGGAGGGCCATCGCGAGCATCTCGTGCATGTAGAGCAGGTCGACCTCTCCGTCGATGATCTGACCGGGGCGGACCACCTCTGCGTGGCTCGCTCGCGCGAGGATTTTCTCCGAGATCGTGAGTCCGGGCATACGGCGACGTACCTCATTCCCGGAGCGGCTCATAAAGCTGGCTCACCCGGAGACGAGATACCGCTGACTCCCGCCCGCGAGTGCCGGGACCAAGGCTAAATGCGAAGGAGCGTTAGCTCGGCCGTGACGCCTCGGTTGTTCCGAAGTGCGGCCTTCGCGATGCTCTGCGTCATCTGGGGGTCGACGTGGCTCGCCATCCGCATCGGGTTGCAAGGTGCGCCTCCGTTCCTCGCGGCCACCTTGCGATTCCTGCTGGCGTCGATCACGCTCGCGGTGCTAGCGATCGTGTTCCGCTCAAAATGGCCTGCGAACCGGACGGAATGGGCCCTCGTCGTCTTCGTCGGGCTGGTCCTTTTCACCGCGGACTACGGACTCATCTACTGGGGCGAGAACAACGGGGTCGAGAGCGGGCTCTCCGCAATCTTGTTCGCGACGCTGCCGCTCCAGACGGCCCTCGTCGCGAACGCGGTCCTTCCCGGCGAGCGGTTGACGGTCCAGAAGCTCGCGGGAATCGGTCTCGGTTTCGGCGGGATCCTCCTGATCTTCCGCGGGCAAATCGGGACCGCGGGATTCGACAAGGCGTTCCCGATGGTCGCGATCGTCCTCTCTGCGACCTGCGCCGCCTTCGCGACCGTCGCCATCAAACGTTGGGGCCACGCAACGGACCCGGTCACGTTCAATGCGGCGGCGATGGCCGTTGGGACCGCGAGCCTCGCGGTGGTCTCGCTAGGGGCTCGTGAATCCTGGCACGTCCCCTCTTGGCCGGAGGGCATTGGAGCGATCCTATTCCTTGCGCTCGCAGGATCCGTCGTCACGTTCGTCACCTGGCAATGGCTCCTCAAGACCGCGGAAGCGACCTCCCTCTCGTTCGTCGCCCTCATCACGCCAATCACCGCGGTCCTCCTCGGCGCCGGCGTAGGGAACGAAAAGTTCGATGCGGTCGATCTGGCCGGTTCTGCGATCGTGCTCGCGGGCATTTACGTCTCCATCTCCCGCCGCGTGGCGGGCCTCAGTCGAGCTCTCGTCGGCCACACGGCTCCCGCGACCGATCCCGTCGATCCGCCAGGACGTCAGGGCTAGTCGGAACCTCGCGATTTCGGCGGCTCTCGGACCGCAATCCCGGCCTTCTCCGCGAGGGATCGGAACTCGTCGTCGGTCACGCCGCGCTGACGGGCCACGCGTTCGCGGAACGACCGGATGAAGTCCTGCTGGTCCTTCTTCGAACGCGCTTCGGAAAAGTCCTTGATCAGTGAGACGAGCCGGAGGACCTGATCCGGTGTCGCTTCGGCCCCATAAGACCGCAACTTTTCCGCGACCGCGAGGGACCCCGTGTGCTTTCCGAAGACGAACGTTCGTTGCCGTCCGATCCGCTCCGGCTGAATCGGCTCGTAGGTCGCGGTGTGTTTAATCACACCGTGCGCGTGGATCCCGGATTCGTGGGTGAACGCGTTGTGGCCGACGAGCGGCTTCGCGACCCCGACCGGGATGCCGCTCAACCGTTCGACGAGCTGGGAGAGCTCGTACAGGCGGGCGACTTCGATCCCCGTGTCGTATTCGTACAAGGCCTCGAGTGCGAGGACGAGCTCCTCGAAACTTGCGTTTCCCGATCGCTCACCAAGTCCATTCACGCAGGTGTGGGGCACCTGGACGCCCTCCTCGACCGCGGCAAGGCTGTTCGCGACCGCGAGGCCGAAATCGTTGTGCCCGTGGAACGACAGCTCGGTCGGCACGAGCCGTTCTTTTAGCTGTCCGAAGAACCAGCGGATGCCCGGCGGCGTCATCACGCCGACCGTGTCGCAGACCACCGCACGGTGCGCTCCTGCGTTCGTGCAAGCATTGTACAGGTCCACGACGAAGTCCAGGTCCGCGCGGAACGTGTCCTCCGTGACGAACGAGA
This sequence comes from Methanobacteriota archaeon, assembly GCA_005879015.1. Taxonomy (GTDB): domain Archaea; phylum Thermoplasmatota; class Thermoplasmata; order RBG-16-68-12; family RBG-16-68-12; genus RBG-16-68-12. Next base: position 344 of record VBMC01000014.1, on the reverse strand, counting down.
CGTCGACGCCGTGGGCGACCGCGTACTCCGTCTCTCGGACTGCGACTTCTTTCACCTGCTCCCGTGTCATCCCGAGCTTATGCCGGATGTGCAGATCGGACCCGGCGGTGAAGAGCGCGATCTCATCGACGCCGCAATCGATGCACGCGTCGACATCCTTCCGAACGGTCCGAGCGGCGGCCATGACCGTGGCGTCGAGCCCCGCATCCGCGATCGCGCGGACACCCCGGGCTTCCTCCTTCGAGACGACGGGGATCCCGACGTCCATGATCGGGACGTGGATCTCATCGAGGAACCGCGCGATCTGGATCTTCTCCTCCGGCGTGTACGCCACACCCGGCGTC
>VBMC01000013.1 GCA_005879015.1 Methanobacteriota archaeon | reverse complement strand
CTGGAACCTCATCAAGCCCCGCCCGGAAACGATCCGCGTTCGACTGAAGCCAAAAGATCTGACCCAGGCCCTGGAGCCCGAGCCCCCGGCAGATCCGAAGGAGTAGAGCCCAGGCAACGACGATTTCGACAGGCCGCTCGCGAAGTTAGCCCAAGGTGTCGGCTCATTCGAGCAGACGGAGGAATGAGGCTGCTTCAGTGGGCCTCCATCGGCGCTAAAGACAGGCCCGAAGGGTCCCGGGGGCTCGATCCTTTATTGTCACGGCCGATTTCTTGGTCCAATCGTTTATATCTGGATGAGGCGACGCGATGCCGTCACGTTCCGACGAAGGGGATAGACCATGTCAACCGAACAAGCGCCACCGTTCTTGGTCGACGCCGTCCGCGCGTCCGCCTCGAAGATGCAGGGGATGAAAGCCGCTCTCGACGCCCGTGCCAAGGAACTCGATGCCCTCAAGGCGCAGCTCGACTCGGAGCGGCAAGATCTGGAGAAGCGAGCCGCGCGGCTGGAGGGTGAACGTCGAGCCATCGAGGGGGAGGGAGAGGAGGTCCGGGCCGCTCGCGTGTCCGTGGACCAAGACCTCGCGACGATCCGAGCCGACCGGGAGAATCTCTCGGCCGAACAGACACGATTCCAGGATGCGTTGAACGACTTGGCGGCACGCGAGAAGGCTCTGAGGCAGGCCGAACGCAACGTGGAACGCCTCGATCACGAGATGATCGGAAGGATGCGGGAGGCCGAGGCGAAGTTTCTGGCGATCGTGAATCGCGAGGAAGAGCTGGTCAATCTGCAACGGGACTGGCTGGTTGCGTTTGAGACCCGCGAGCAGGAACTTCGAATGATCACCGAGCAGATGCACGCCCGGCACGAAGAGTCCGCGGAGCTGCACCAGTCCCTCGCCCACCTCGAGTCGGTCTTCAGAGACGAGACGGACCGGCTCGCGGCACAGCGTCAGGAACTCGCGGCCAAGGAGGAAAGCCTCCTCGAGGCGCAGCGGTACCTCGCCACGGTCATCGAGGCGGCGGACATCGGGCCGCGGGAGGCCGAACGGCCTAGCCCGCCCCCAGCGGACGAACCTCCCGCGCCGACGGAGTCTCCCTCACCTCCCATGCCGATTGTCGCCCCGACGGGTCCTAAGCCGGTCGAGGCCGAAAACTCACCCGAGCCCGAAGCGAGACCCGCAGTTACGAGAGCCGAGGCGATGGACCGATTGACCCGGGCCATCGAGGCTTGGAAGCGCGCCCGAGATAGCGGCCGGAACGTGGGCGAGATGCGCAACGCGCTGAAGCTTGCGAAGGATGCAGTTCAAGCTGGCAAGTACGAAAGCGCGATCCGCCTTGCCACGGAGGTCCTAGATGACCTCCGGTCCGCGGTGATTGCGAGGTAGCCCGGACCGGATCCGAAGGGCGAGCTACACTGTCGAAAATCGCCATTTAGCCAGTAGCAAGCGAGAGGACGTTCTCGGGGTGGTTATCACGAGCTCCCGTCGACGGTCCAGTGCGTTACGGGCCAGCGGAATGTGGCATCATGCTGACGGGCCTGATCGGATTCGAACCCAGGTCCAAAGTGTCGAGGAACAGGTTCGACTATGGACGGGCATCAGGTAGTCGAGACTCCGTGCCTCGCTCTTCGGCCGCTCTTTGGATTGTCACTGCTTGGGCGATGAGCATCCGCACAATCGCTGACCGCGATGTGCGATGGAGTCGTGCCAACCGACTCAAGTTGGTCCATGTCGGGGCATCAAGAGTCAGTTGGTGTGCACGTTGACGCTCACTCGCAGCACGTCGTATTCGACGTCGTCTCTTGGTGCGGGCCATTTCGTCACCCGCTCCTCCGTCACCACGGAGGCCCTATAATACTCACCCATGGCCCCAAGCTTCGTCCGTTGCGGCTTTTTTCCGTGAGCTTTGGCCCGCGAGGGGTTGACTCAAGGGCAAGAACGAGGGCGTCCTAGGCCAACGGGATGGGCGCTAGCGCTAAGCGGCGAATCCGGGCGGATTGGGGAGGGGTCTGAACTGCCAACAAATCACTCAGGACCTCGCGCGCTGGGGTGGGAGCGGGGTTGCGGGGACAAGGGCAAGAATTCGCCAGGCCAACTGACATTCGATCTCAGGGATCGAGAGTGCAAACCCCTTCGAGACAAGCGGGCCTGAAGGGATTCGAACCCTTGACCTATCGGTGTCCCTCGGACGTTCCGATGGAGCGTGCCGATAAGAGCCGATCGCTCTACCTAGCTAAGCTACAGGCCCGCGGCGGCGCCTATTAGCCGAGTTTAATTAAACGTTGCGCTAGGGGCACGCGCCCCAGGTCAGCGAGCCCGTGAGCCGACCGACATCCAGTTGAAAAATCTCCAGCCGGTAACATCCTATCGGAGGCTGGGAGACCTGGAAGTAGTCTCCGGAATCCAAGAGCCCGTCCGGGGGGCTCCCATCGACAAATCGGAACGTCGCGTTCCCCCCGCCCAGGCCGGGACCCAGTCGTGCCATCTCGACCCCGTCGACGGAGAAGTTCGCGCGGAATCTTGAGAGCTCGAGGGACACCGTGACGCTGTCGATGTAAATTTGTGTGCCATTCTGCGATTCGAAATGAAAGCTCCTCACGATCTCGATCGGCGTCTGGTCGGGGAACATCCGCGGCAGGAAGACGATCGCCAGGAGGACCATGAAGACGATTCCCGCGGCGAGCGAGTACGTCAGGAGTTTGGTCGCCTGCGGCGGCGGGCTCCGTCTTCGTTTGAAGGGCACCTCCGGCGAGGAGGGCCGCCGGATCTTCATGGACTCACTCCACGTAAATCGCAGGCCGTCCGGGGACGGCGTGGTCCGCCTTCATTGAGGGATCCCAGCGCTTCGGATCGTCCCCGCGGAACA
>VBMC01000059.1:3639-4360 GCA_005879015.1 Methanobacteriota archaeon | reverse complement strand
CTCGAGCGCGGGCGCGATCCTGTCTTCCGCGGATCCATCCCGGTCCGTGAGCCAGAGGACCCGTTCGGCGGGCAGGCCGTAGGTTTCGCGGACGCGCTTCGGATTCGTCCGCGTGATGACGAGTCCGCCACCGCCGCCACCGAGGAAGGCCGCGAATCGACGGAAGGCCTCCAAGGGCCGTTCCTCCTCGATCAGGTAGCTGCGTCCCGGCGTCAGGCCCTGGAGAACCGCAGGTTCCACGCGTTCCGCGACCGCGGGCGCAGGAATGGGCGGCGCCTCGAATGCCGGTTCGGTCAGGACCTCTCTCGCGAGGTCCTCCGTGATCGGACGACCCATCATCGACGAGAACGCCACGACCCGATTCAGGGCTCCTCCGAGTTCGCGGACGTTGTTCTCGACGAGGCCCGCAATGAGCTTCACCACATCGGGCTCGATCGTGACCTTTGCCTCGCGCGATCGGCGCTCCAGGATCGCGACCCGCGTGGCCAATTCCGGAGGTTCGATTCCCGCGACGAGGCCCGATTCGAACCGCGAGACGAGGCGGTCGTCGAGGTTCGCAATCGCCTTCGGGGGACGGTCGCTCGCGAGCACGATCTGCTTCTCCGCGCCGTGGAGTTCGTTGAAGGCGTGGAACAGCTCTTCGTGGACCTCCGGCATCCCGCTGAGGAACTGGATATCGTCGATGAGGAGGCAGTCCACCCCGCGCACCCGCTCTCGGAAC
>VBMC01000059.1:0-3628 GCA_005879015.1 Methanobacteriota archaeon | reverse complement strand
CGATCGCATGGAGGAGATGCGTTTTCCCGAGGCCGGGGCCCGACGTAATGAGGAGGGGGTTATACGCTTTCGCAGGCTGCTTCGCGACCGCGATCGCGGCCGTGTGCGCGAACCGGTTGCTCTCGCCGACCGTGAAGCCTTCGAACGTGAACGCGACGGCTAGGTTCGTCGCGGCATCCCGCGGCGGGGCCGGTTCCTCGAGGGCTTTCTCGACCTCCTCCGACGAGGGCAGTGGGGCCTCGGATTTCGCGTCTCGTCGCTGTTTCATGACGAGCTCCAAGACCTTCTTCGTCCGTTCCTTGAAGTCCCGTTCCCGGGAGCGCTCGAGTTTGCGTCGGGATTCGACCCGCTGCATGCTCTCCGTCGCCTCTCGGAGCAGCTCGACCTCGGCATCGATGTCCGGATGCCGGATCGGGTCGCGCAGCTTCTCCCGGAGGATCGCCGCCCGGGATTCGAAGCCGGAGACGTTCAAACCCGCAAGGACCTCGGAGGCCGTGTCCGCCTTCTTCACGGCTTCCCGCATCGCCAGGACCGAGGCCGTCAGGACGCTCGGCTCGGCATCCAGGTTCGCCTCGATCGCAGTGACGTCGTAGGACCGCTCCTTCCAGATCCGCAGCTGCTTCTCGATATCCCCGCGGTCCAGCGCCTGCGGGACCCTCGTCTTCTTCATGACCTTCGAGGCCCGTTCCAGGACCGCATCCGCGTACTCGCGGACGAGGCCGTCCATGTCCACGCGCGCGTGGAGCTCGAGGATGCACGACTCGTCGTAGGAGTCCTGCCACACCTTCTTCAGGGCGGTCCGCCCGCGGTCTTGCGCGTCCTCTCGCTGGTGCAGACTCGCCTCCGGGTTTCCTCCGCGGAGGAGCACGATCCCCTCCGACCGCTTGCCGCCGGACGTTCGGACCGTCCGAACGTAGCCCGAGAACGAATACTTCTTCAGGTCGAGGAGGAGTTGTTTCAGCGCGTTCGCCCCGCCCCGGGTTGTGCGGATGAGTTTGCCCTCTGGGAGGAGGAGGTCTTGGGGCGTGGGTTTCCCTCGGTCCTTGCGTCCATCCCCCAGGCCCCTCTAAAAGGTTGCAACCTAGTTCCCCCGTTTGAGAACACACGCCTGGCCCCCGGGGAAAAACCGCCACCGGCGCGATGCAAAAAGGCTATTATGCCGCGTCTTTCTGTCGCATTCTGATGGCCCGGGATTTCTTCACGATGGACGATTTTGACCTCGCCGGCCATACCGTGCTCCTCCGGGTGGACATCAACTCTCCGGTCGACCCGGCGACGGGACAGCTCCTCAACGACGCGCGAATCCGGGAGCACCTCACGACGATCCGCGAGCTCCGGCATTCGAAGGTCGCCCTCCTGGCGCATCAATCCCGCCCGGGCAAGGACGATTTCACGACCCTCGAGGCGCACGCGGAACGGATCGGTGCCCTCCTCGGCCGCCCCGTCCGATATGTTTCGAGCCTGTTCGGCCGTCCCGCAATCGAGGCGATCGATGCAATGCAGGTCGGCGACGTCATCGTCCTGGAGAACACCCGGTTCTATGCGGAGGAGGAAGCCCTCGCCGACGCGAAGCTCGATAAGATGGCCAAGACGCACATCGTGCAGCGGCTCGCACCCCACGCGGAATACTTCATCCTCGACGCCTTCGCCGCGGCCCACCGGGCACAGCCCAGCCTCGTCGGATTCTGCGACGTCCTCCCGTCCCTCGCCGGTCGGGTCATGGAGCGTGAACTGACGATGCTCACCAAGGCGGTCCAGAATCCAGACCATCCGAAGGTGGCACACCTGGGGGGCGTCAAAGCCGACGATTCGATCGCGGTGGCCCGACACCTGCTCGAGAAGGACGTCGTGGACACGGTCCTCACGTCCGGCGGCGTGGCAAACATCTTCCTCGACGCGTCCGGCGTGGACCCTGGTGATCCGACGACGGAGTTCATGCGACGGGAGATCGAGGACTATGACCAAGCCCGAGCCGACAGCAAAGATCTCCTAAAAAAATTCCCGACCCGGATCCTCCTCCCTACCGACGTCGTCTTAAACGACGACGGAAGGCGGAGACCTGTCCCGGTCGAATCCCTCCCTGCGAACCTGCTTGTGTACGATATCGGCCTAGACACCATCGCCCACTACGTCGACGTGATCCATCGCGCGAAGACGATATTCTTCAACGGTCCCGCCGGCGTCTTCGAGCTGGACCCATTCTCCGTCGGGACGCGGGAACTCCTGACCGCGGTCGCGGAGTCCGACGGACTCTCCGTCGTCGGCGGCGGGCACACCGTGGCGGCGGTGGAGCAGTTTGGCCTCCAGGACCGGATCGACCATGTGAGCACGGGCGGGGGCGCCCTAATCAATTTCCTCGCGGGGAGGGAGCTGCCTCTCGTCACGTCGTTGCGACATGCCTACAAGAAGTTCGCGAAAGGCGAGCCCAAGGCCTGAGCGGCTCGTCGGTCGGCACCCCATCAACGCGTTATAGGCCGACCGCTTTCCGACGACGGATGGTCCGCCTGCGGAGGCCTCCCGAATGGGGCGTGGAACCCGTCCCGGCGTCGCTCCGCGTCCTGCGGACGTTCGACCTGTTCATCCTGTGGTCGAGCCTGGGCGCCGGACTCCTCGTCCTCGCCGCGGGGGCGCTCCTCGTCACCGCGTTCGGTCTCTCGCTCTGGGAGGCCGCGCTCGTGTCGCTCGGAGGTTCCCTCCTCGGGAGCCTCCTCCTTGCGGGGGCGGGTCATCACGGCAGTCGAGCGGGCGTGCCGACGATGGTCAGCCTCCGACCGGTCTTGGGCCGGGTCGGATCCTATGCGCCGACCGCCTTGAACATTCTCCAACTCCTCGGTTGGACCGCGTTCGAACTCCTCGTGATGGCGCAGGCGACCGCCATCGTGACGAGGAATTTTCTGGGACCCTGGACGGCGGTGTTCTTCGTCCCGATCTGGGGCGGGGTCACGATGGGTCTCGCCCTCGGGGGTCCCTTGGCGGTCGTCCGAAACTGGCTCGAGCGCTTCGCGATTTGGATCGTGTACGGCTCGACGATCGCCGTCGCGATCGCCCTCGGACTCCATCGTTTGGACCTCAACGTTCGGCCCGCCCCGGTGGCAGGCCGCTTCGCCGGGACCGCTTCGCTCCTCCTGGGACTGGACCTTGTCGTCGCGATGCCGATCTCATGGTGGCCGTTGATCTCGGACTACAATCGGTTCGCCCGTTCACCAGGAGAGGCAGCCGCGGGTACGAGCCTTGGCTACGTCGCCGCGAACACGTCCTTCTACTTGATCGGGGCGGCGCTCGTCCTCCTCGGGATCACCTCGTTCGGATTGGACCCGCAAGACCCGTATGCTTTCTTGGCGACCCTCGGTCTCCTAGGTCTGAGCGCGCTGCCGTTGCTCGCGATCCTCGTCGACGAGACCGACAACGCTTTTGCGGACGTGTACTCCGCGGCCGTGTCCGTCCAGAATCTTTCGGTGCGGCGTAGACAGGCGACGACGATTGTCGGCTCCACGTTCATTGGCATCGCCGCGGCGTGGTACTTGGTCGGCTCGGGCCAAGGGATCGGTGGACCGTATGAGACGTTCCTCCTGCTGATCGGAGGCCTCTTCGTCCCTCTGCTGGGAGTCGTGATCGCCGAAACCTTTGT
>VBMC01000058.1 GCA_005879015.1 Methanobacteriota archaeon | reverse complement strand
AGAAAGCGGACGTTCCCGCCGTCGTGATCGACCACCGGCCCTTCGGGAAGGACCGGGCCGCCTTCGAGCGCGAGGTCGTGAAAGTCCTGAAGGAGAAACGGACGGACCTCGTCGTCTTCGCGGGGTTCATGCGGCTCGTCACGACGTACTTCATCGGCCAATTCCCCATGCGGATCATGAACATCCATCCCTCCCTGCTACCCGCCTTCCCAGGGGCCCATGCCCAAAGGGACGCTCTCGCGGCCGGCGTCAAGGTCACCGGATGTACGATCCATTTCACCGACGCCTCCGTCGACGGAGGACCGATCATCCTCCAGAAGGCCGTCCCGATTCACGAGGACGATACGGAGGAGACCCTTGCCGCGCGCATCTTGGAACAAGAACACATCTTCCTTCCCCTCGCGGTCCGCCTCTTCGCGGAAGGCCGTCTCACGGTCGAGGGCCGCCGGGTGAAAATCGACACGAAGGGGCTCTCCCTTCCACCACTGGCCTAGCCTGGATCCGACATCCCAAACCAAAATAAAGGGCCGTCCAGGAATCCTGAACGGCCTCGTTGTGGAGGGATGCTTGTCTAAGCAACTCCCACAATAACTCAAATCTATAAAACGTTTTTCGAATCCCGCTCAAATCTGAGACCAGCTTTTCGAATTCGGGGCCTCCGGACCGGGCAAAAATAGGTCAGGCCGCCCGCCCTTCGAGAAACCGGGGAACGGCCTCGTCATGGAGGGATGCTTGTAGCCTTCACCGACGTGAAGTATATCAAGGTTTCAGATAGTTTGTTCGGACCGGGTTTCGAGCCGCGTCGTCGGCAGGCCTTCCGCCGAACGTGTTCCGACCCGTCGGATGAGGATCGATATTGCCCACTATTCCGCAAGCCTTATGGCGAGCGCGACCCTTCGACGCGACGGCGGACGAAATGAAGGGCGTGGGGAAGTTCGGAGAGGTCATGGCGGGGGAGAAAGGCAAGGTGAGCTACGATGACGTCGCCGCCCGCCTCCAGAAGATCATCCACTCCGGCAGTCAGCGGAAGGCGATCACGGACTTCGTCTGCCGGGAACTCCGGAAGGTACCTCACTACACCTGGGTCGGAATCTATGTCGTCGAAGGTCCCGAACTCGTCCTCGCCTCGTGGTCCGGACCCAGCGCCACGCAACACACCCGGATCGCGATCGGGGAGGGGATCTGCGGGGCCGCGGTCTCGCAGAAGGCCACCGTGATCGTGCCGGATGTGAACAACGACCCGCGGTACTTGCAGTGTTTCATCAACACCCGCGCGGAGATCGTGGTTCCGATTCTCCGGGACGGCGTCCCCTTCGCGGAAATTGACATCGACTCGGATCAGTTGAACGCCTTTGGGCCGACGGACAAGGAATTCCTCGAGTGGGTCGCGGACGACCTCCGCAGCATCCTGTGACGGTCGGGCGTGGAACGGTCCGACCCTTCGTCGCTAGAGCCGGAACTCGCCCCAGACCCGGATGAACGTATCGACCTGGTCCGAGGACGCGAGCTCGTACGTCGCCATGAGACGGGCGACGGATTTCGGATTCAGGATGCGATAGCCTCGATCCTTCGACTCCGCGCGGTCGATGATCCCCGCGGCCTGCATTTTCTTGAGGTGATGGGAGAGGGTGGACGGCGAGACTGGCACCTGTTCCAGGATCCTCTTGTGCGTGGCGTCCTCTCGCTCCATGAGGAAGTTCATCACGCGAAGCGGCACCGGCTGACGCAGGAACCCGAGGATCTGTCGGTCCGTCTCGGTCAGCGCCGGACGCGGGTCGGCGAGGCCGGGCGTGGAACGCGGATAGAACCGCTTGTACTCTCCGTCCATCGAGGACGTGATCAGGTCATGCCTCTCCAGGAATCGCAGGTGGTAGTCCGCGAGGGTGATGGACAGGTTCAGGGCGCGAGCCAGCTCACGAAGATGAAACCCGGGGTTGTGGCGGACAAAATCGTAGAGGTCCTTTCGAGTCTGGACCGCCAGGATGTCCTCGTCCTTGGACGCCATGCACCGCTCAACGCCGCAGCGTGAACCCGTAGAAGAGGGCGAGGATCACGAGGTCGAGGGCACCGGACAGGACGAACGTCTGCCGAAGGTCGATCGTCGGCGAAAAGAGGAAAATCGTCAGGACCAGGCCCTTCAGGAAGAAGACGCCGAAGGCGCCCGCGAGGAACACGAGGTGTCGATCGCGGGTTCGCCGGAATGCGATCACGGCGATGAGAGTCAGGGCGAGCGCGAAGACGGAGACGGTTGCAAGCAAGACATTCTCAATGGCCACCACGGGGACCGCCGCGGACCGTAAGGGAGAACGGTGTTAAGGCTTGCGGCTCCGCCGGCGATTCGCGAGGACGATTGTCATTACGACGAAGGCCGTCGCGCCCGCGAAGGTCGCCACGTACAAAACGAAATCGCCCTGGGGTCCGGGACCCACCGCCGACCGGCGGATTTCGTAGACCGTGCTGCGAACCCCGAGTGTCGCGTGTTGCAGGACCTGGGTGCTCGGCGCGGGAGAACCGAACGCGTACGTGAGGGTGAGATCGTACGGACTCGGTTGCGTGGGCGCTTTCATGAGCTTGACGGGAATCGGGCTCCCGTCCGCGAGGGCCGAGTTCGACCAGGAGAAGAACACGGTGGACGAGTGGCCTTGGCCGCTCGCGGTCACGTTGATCTCCCGCTCGTCCGGAGCGAAGTGGTTCTCCTCGTCCCAGCTGTGGTCCTCGAGCGTGACCCGTTCGCCGGTGTCCATCCGGAACACAAGTCCCAGGATCGCTCCGGGAGGCACGACGGCGGGCTTGACCCCGATATCCAACCGGGCCTCCATTGGCGTGAGGACGATGCCATCGATCCGTTCGAAGCGTTGCCCCACGGTCACGTTCAACGTGACGTTCGCGTCGCGGCTCGGGGCGAGGAACTGGAAGACACGACCCCCGTCGACTTCGGTCCGATTCGAAGCAAGGACCCGGACCTCACTGAAGGCGGCGGGGCCGAGGGTGATCGTTCGGACGATCTCGCCGGGGTCGATCCGACCGTTGGTGTTCCCGTCCTTCCAGGCGATGAGGTTCAGGACCTCGAGCTCGTAGGAGCTGGCGATCCCGCCCGTCTGACTGTACCAGACGTCGAACGTCCCCGCATGGTAGGACAGATCGAACTGGTCCTCCTCGGGGGCCGTCCCCAGGTGGCTCGAGACGTTGAACTCGTCTCCCGCGGTGCTCACCGCGACGGTCCGCTGGGTCGCCGCTTCGAGGTCGTCCGGGACCCCGTCGCCATCCGAATCGGTGGTGCCGTCGGCGACGGCCAAGGAAGAAGCGAGGACCACGGCCAGAGCGGCGGAGGAGGCGAACGCCATCGCGGCGGCGCGGGTGAAAACCATGGGACAACGTCCTCGGACTCGATGGGGGTCGGCAGGTATAAGGAAGTTATTTTACAGTTTTCGAAGCCTTCGACACGTGTCGATGAAGCGGAGCCGACACGCGGCTGTCGCTCGCCCCATCCCGGTTTCTCTCCGCACCGTGCCGCATCATTCCTTGAGGACTTCTCCGAAGGCCATACGGCGGTGGACCTTCGTGATCCGGATCTTCACCTGATCCCCGACCTTCGTCCCCGGGACGAACCATCCCAGCACCGTGCTATAGATTGTCAGTCATCGTCGGTCGTCATAGTCGCTCGTCGTCGTCTGCTCGCGTGGCGCGATCAGCCGCGCCGTCCCTGATATAACGATATAGGCGAGCGGTGCGCGCTGCCGCAATTCGTCACGATTCGCGGAGCGCGTCCAGGTCTTTCTCGACGTCCGAGGGACGCGAAAACCGAAGGCTCAGGATCAGGAACACGATGCCGACGATGAGGACAATGAGACCGATCGCGGTGACAAGCCGGTTCCAGGGTCCGAAGACGTCGAACGCGCGGAACTCGCCCACGCCGATCTGCATCACGTCGTGCAGCCAGGACCCCAGCGCGATGCCAGGCCCTCCGAGGAGGATGAGGAAAATCCCGGTGTAGAACAGGAACTTCTCTCGGAACCCGGTCTTGGGCTCCACCGTGCCATCTTGGTCGCTCGACCGATCGGTCTCCGTCACGTTCGCCGGGCCTGGCCCGCCGGTCGCAACCTCCTGGTCAAATAGCTCTCCGCACTGCGGACATTCCGTCGCGTCGAGGGCCACGACCGCCTTGCAGGTCGGACACTCCGCGACGACGTCTTGCGATTGCGCCATGACGGCAACCCGCTCCCGCGGTCTGAGGCTATAGTCGTTTCTTCCTCTCTATCCGATTTGATATCATGCCCCGTCGACCTGGGCTGGCCCGGGCGGCCGGGCGGGGTGGTTTGAACGTACCTGGCTTCGCGGGATCAGACGGCCGCCTTCGGCTTAGCGAGCCAAGGCACGTGAATCTGACCGATGAGGTCGCGCCACTCGGCGGGCATCGGCCGGCCGGATTCGTCGCGGCGGTACCAATCCAAGATTTGGTCCACCTTGGCGTCGCGGCCGGAGATCGTCACCAGGAGGGCGTTTCGGACGTTCGCGGCCGCCTCGGCCGCCACCTGGTTCTCGAAAATCGCCGCGTACGGCGTCTGCGACATCCACCAGAGGACGAGGTAGTACGTCTTCCTCGTCGCGATCCGCGGGCGTTTCGGTTTCATCGCGGTTGGGCGTCCTTCGACGGAGTTCCGTCGCCGGAAGAATTCACGCGGTCAAATGATAAAGGACTTCTTGGACGGTTCTCAGGGCTGATACTTCCGCTCAGTCCTCGAACCAGACGCCGCACGAGCAGCGCGATTGATCCGACGCGACGCGCGACCCGCATCGCGGACAGGAGAAGATCAGCATCTCGTCGGCTCCCATCGGCCCGAACTCGATGCCGCACACGGGACACGCCGCGCCCTCGACGGGGACATGGGATCCGCACTCCGGACACGAGAACGTCAGTGGATTTGGAGCGAACCGCACCCCGCAGGCGCAGTTCGTCGCTTCCTCCGAGACGAATCGCCCGCAAGTCGGGCACTGGTACAAGTGTAGGGAGGCATCCGTGTCCTGACGAGGGCCTTTCGGTCGTCTGCTGGGACGGTCCACGTGGTCATTCGTCCGTTGAAGATCGTCGACAATCTGGGAGAGGGTGCGCGACTTGGGCTTCGATGACTCTCGAATCCCGGGAGCGGATCGAGAGCTGGCCGGTCGACCGGGACCGTAGGCCCCGCCCGTGGCGCCCGCAAACGCGGCTCCGCAGTGCTGGCAATGATCGAGCTCGAACGGCGTAAGCTTGCGGCACTTCCAGCAGAGGATCCGCGGCATCGTGCCGAGCTTCGACATCAGCTTGTCGAGCTCATCGCGGTTTTCAGGCTTGACTCATTGGTCAAGACTTGTTGGCAATGATAATCAGAATCGAGTCCGCGTATCGCCTCCTACATCGGGGCGATGTCCCCGGCCCGCGGCGAATGATTTAAGCGAGCGGCCCTCTTGGGCCTCCGGATGACGAAGACCCTCGTCTGTGTCGCGTGGCCCTATGCCTCCGGGCCGCGGCACCTCGGCCACGCCGTGTCGACGTTCATCCCGGCGGATATCGTCGCCCGATACCACCGGATGAAAGGCGACGAGGTCCTCATGGTCGGCGGTTCGGACATGCACGGCACGCCGGTGATGGTGCGGGCCGACGAAGAAGGCGTCCCCGCGAGGGTCATCGCGGAGCGGTACCACGCGATGCACGAGAAGAACATCGCGCAACTCGGGGTCCGGTACGATCTGTACTGGAACACCGCGGACCCGCACCACAAGACCTGGGTCCAGGAGATCTTCCTCGCCCTCAAGAGCAAGGGCCACGTCTACGAGGCGAAGATGTCTTCCCCGTACTGCGCGGCGGGGAGGCACTTCCTCCCGGACCGGTACGTCGAAGGGAAGTGCCCGAACTGCGGCTTCGCGCGGGCGCGGGGAGACCAGTGCGAGAACTGCGGGCACCTCTGGGACCCGTTCGACTTGATCGACGCGCGGTGTCGAATCCACGGGACTCCGCCGGAGCGCCGCGAGACGAACCACTTCTTCTTCCGACTCAGCGCGTTCGAGGCCGCCCTCGAGCGCTGGATGTCGAAGGGCAAGGAGCACTGGCGCCTGCCTGTCCTGACGTTCTCGCGCAGCTGGCTCGAAGAAGGCCTCAAAGACCGGCCGATCACGCGCGACCTGGACTGGGGGATCGAGGTCCCGGTCCCCGGGTACGAGACGAAACGAATCTACGTGTGGTTCGAGGCCGTCATGGGATATCTCACCGCGACGAAGGAGTGGTACCGCCGCCACGGGAACCCCGACGGATGGAAGGATTTCTGGTTCGACCGCGATGCGCGGCACTATTACTTCATCGGAAAGGACAACATCGTGTTCCACACGCTCTTCTGGCCCGCGATCCTGATGGGCACCGACGAGAAGCTGACCCTGCCCTACGACGTCCCCGCGACGCAGTTCCTGAACTTCTCGGGCGAACGGATGAGCACGGGTCGCGGCCGCGGGATCTGGCTGTCCGATCTCTTGGAGCGCTTCGACCCGGACCAGCTGCGATACTACGGGATCGCGACGATGCCCGAGCTCAAGGATACGGACTTCGCGTGGGAGGATTTCGCACAGCGCAACAACAGCGAGCTCCTCGCGGTGTACGGGAACTTCGTGCATCGCGCCCTGACGTTCGCGGACAAGAACTTCAATCATGAGGTGCCCGCGGCCGGCTTCCTGGACGCGGTGGACAAGGCGATGGTCCGTTCGATCGAGCACCAATGGAAGAAGGTCGGCCAGAACCTCGACTATGTGCACCTGCGGGACGCCATGAAAGAGACAATCCAGCTCGCGCGCTTGGGCAACCAATACTTCGACGAGAAAGCGCCGTGGGACCTCGTGAAGAAGGACCGGGCCGCCTGCGGCACCGCCCTGCACGTCGCCCTCCGCGTCGTGCGTTCCCTGGCCATCCTCACCGCGCCCTTCCTTCCATTCAGCGCCTCCCGCGTGTGGCACGACCTCGGATACGACTCAGACGTCCACCAGCGGCGGTGGGATGACGCCCTCGACGACGTGCCGGCCGGACAGAAGCTCCGAGTCGGGAAGCCGCTCTTCGCGAAAATCGATCTGGGTGCCG
>VBMC01000057.1 GCA_005879015.1 Methanobacteriota archaeon | reverse complement strand
TGTTCAAGTACCTGAAGGTCGAGTGGATGGATGCGGGCGAGTTGCGCCGGCTCGCCCGGAACGTGGGAGTAAAGGCCCCTCCGAAGCCCCGTGGCCGACGGAAACGGTAGGCCGCTCCGAATACGGCGACTCGAAAGGAGGGGTCGGGTCGGGATGTTATAGTTATTTGACTATAACACATTCGAACTACTCGAACGCGGTCAGTTGGGGCTGCCGCGTCTTCGGGCGTTCCAGCTTGGTGACCCTGACCCCGATGAGCCGGAACCGATGGTTCCCTTCCGCGAATTCTTTTGCGAGGTCGACGCAGACATCGGCCAAGACTTTCTCGTCGAGGACGTGGGAGGCGAGGGTCCTCTCCCGAAGATGGGTCTGAAAGCCCTCGAACCGGATCTTGATTCCAATCGTTCGGAATGTGGCGCCTTGGGCCCGCGCCCGGAGGAACACGTTGCGGGCCACATCGCGGATCGTCGACTCGACTCGGGTCCAATCGGACACGTCCTTGTCGAAAGTGCGTTCGACGCTGATCGACTTGGGATCCGGCCGCTCCTCGACCGGCAACTCCTCGATCCCGCGGGCGATGGCCCACAGCCACACGGAGTTCTTGCCCATGAGCTTCTTCAACTCGGCGCCGGGAAAGCGCGCGAGTTCCCCGATTGTGCGGACGCCGACCCGCTCGAGCATTTGGGCGGTCTTCGGCCCGACCCCGCTGATCCGCGTGATCGGCAACGGGTCCAAGAAGGCGACGACCTCCTCGGGCCGAACGACCTTGAGGCCGTCCGGTTTCGCCATGTCCGAGGCCATCTTTGCGACGGACTTGTTCGGGGCCACACCGACGGTGCACGCGAGGCCTTCCCGCTCCCGCACGGCCGCCTTGACGCGGGCGGCGTAGTCTGCGGCTTCATCGAACCCCTTCACCTTCCCCGTCACATCGAGGAACGCCTCATCGATGCTGACGTGCTCGAGGACGTCCGCGTAGGATCGGAGGACGTCGATCACGCTCTCCGAGGCGGCCGCATACCGATCGTAGTCCGGTCGCAGGAAGACGGCCTGCGGGGCCTTGTGCCATGCCGTGCTGATCGGCATGCCACTTCGGATGCCGAGCTGCCGTGCTTCGTAACTGGCGGCCATCACGACGCCGCGTCCGCGACCTTTTTTGGGATCTGCGCCGACGATCACCGGCTGGCCGACGAGCTCCGGCTTCTCCCGCCTCTCCACGCTCACGTAGAACGCGTCCATGTCCACATGGAAAATCACGCGGGCCACGGACCGAGAACGGCGTGGTCCTTGATTAGTCTGGTTCCGCTCGCGCCCGCCTGCGATGGCGACCCTCTCACTGGACGCAAAACTCGTTGCCCTCGGGGTCCTGCAGGACGACCCAATATTCACCGGGTGCCGCGTTCGACGATGGCGGCACGTCCCAGGCCTTCTGCTTGCTCGCTCCGAGTCGCAGGAGTCGGTCGACTTCCCTGTTGACCTGAGCTTTTCGGGACTCGAGGGGAACGGCAGGCCCGCCACTCGCGTTCAGGTCCAGATGAAGGCGGTTCTTCCCCAACTTCGGCGTGTCCATTTGTTGAAAGTAAATCCTCGGTCCATGGCCATCCGGATCGACAATCGCGCTCGCAGAGTTCCATTCCTCCTCGGGCACATTCCACGCCTTCAACGCCGCTTGCCAGGTCGCGAATCCGTGCGGCGGGTCTTGCACCTTGTAGTGCAGCGCCTCCGACCAGAACCTGGCGAGGCGATCCGGGTCGGCACAGTCGAATACAATTTGCGTTTTCGTTGCCACGCGTGCACCGGAGTCTCCGAACCCCTGACTACGTCTTTACGATGCCGTTTGGGGATCGATGAAAATAGCCGGTCGACGTGCGGCGAAAGCCGTAGGCAGGCCTCCGGCCCGATACAGCCTCACTACGCGCGCGAGGCTCCGAAATGAATCACCCATGATAACCGCGCGGGAGTGTATTTCCTAACCCCCAATCGTCGAACACCCGTGCATCGACGCCTCTTCGTAGCCGCCGCATTCACAATCGCGTGCCTGGTCGCGTTGCTGGCACCCTCCGTCATCGCAGGAAGCGCCTCGGACGCACCTGGGCCACGGCCAAGGGCGGTGGCGGGTCCCCCCGTAAGCCCCATGGACGCGGACCTCACCCTTTCCATCACCGCGAACGTCTCCGTCGCGGACCCGGGCGACCAGGTGCTTCTCTACGCCTACGCCCGGAATCTGGGGAATGCGACCGCGACGAACGTGACCGTCGAGGCGCCTTTGGACCCGAATTCAACATACGTCTGGTCCTTTCCCAACGCAACCTACGACCCGGTCAACCGGACCCTCCAGTGGACCGTAGCCAGTCTCGCCGTCGGCGGCCGCATCGACGTCGTCTGGACGATCCGGATCGCAGCCGGAACACCGGACAACACGACGATTCTCTGTCGTTTCCGCGCCTCGTACCAGAACGCGACCGGGGCGCCTCTCCCTCCCAAAACGGTCGTGACGACGGTCCGTGTGCGTGCTCCGGTGTTCGACCCCCAGCTGCGGCCCTCACAGGCCACCGCGGAACACGGGGATGTCGTCATCGCCAAGTTCTATGCGAACAACACGGGATCCGGGACGGCCCGTCAGGCATGGTCCAACTGGACCCTGGGCGGAAACTTCCGGTTCGCTTACCTCGAAGAAAACATGCCCGTCACGAATGTGTCGGATGGATTCCAAGTCACCTGGTCGAACCTCGGGCCCGGGGCTCATTCCCTCACCGCGCATCTCGTCGTCCTGCGGAGCCTGGCCGATGGCCTCGCGATGAACATCCAGACCCAGTGGACGGCCACGGACAAGAACGGGAACCGGCTCGTCCCGTCCATGCCCACGCGATCGGTCGACCTCCTCGCCCCTTCCTTCACCCTCGGCATGACCGCCTCGGCCGTCCAACTCAACACGACCTCGCGGTTCGTCCTCACCTTGACCGTCCGCAACGCCGGACACGCGGCGGGCATCGGCTGGCTCAACACGACCTTGCCGAGCGGGCCGTCCTTCCTATCCGACAACGGTTCGATGCCCCGGTCCAACCAAGGCAGACGGTACAGCTGGACGATCCCCTCCCTAGCGCCGGGAGAGGCCCTCGTCCTGGGAATCACCTTCGGATCGGCTGTGGATGCGCGCGTCGCAAGTTTCGTTTTCGCGCTCGAATTCACGGACCGAAACGGGACCCCCTCCGCTTCGGTCTCAGGCCCACGAATCGACATCGAATTCATGGCGCCTACGACCGGTCCTGTGGCGCCGCCGCAGCTCCGATGTCGAAATCGAGGACGTGTTCGTCGCGGGCATGGGAGGTCACCTATTGGCTCACCGATCCTCCGGCCTTGTTCCCTATGAAGACGAAGACATCCTCGTCGGGATGTTCAAGGTCGTCCAAGATTTCATCCACGACGCGTTCGCGAAAGGGACCACGGACCAGTTGGGATCGCTTCAGGTCGGGGAACGCAAGATCATCATCGAGCGGGGACGTTCCCACTTCATCGCGGTCGTCTATTGCGGCCAGGATCGGGGGCTGCTCTCGGAGCGCGTCCGGAAGGTGTCTCGGCTCATCGACAACCGCTTCGGCATGGCACTCGAGAACTGGTCGGGAGACCTCGACGAGCTGCGGGGCCTCGTGGCCCTCCTGCCCCAGATCTGGAAGCACCAACCGCGATCGCGTGCCTCTGTCAAGCCGGATCCGGCAACGAGACCCGCGCCCCGCGATCCCTCCGCGGGCCCGGAGGGCGAAGCGAAGGCGGACGGCCCCGCGGATCCGGGCGGCACCGAGTTGTCGGTCGACTC
>VBMC01000102.1 GCA_005879015.1 Methanobacteriota archaeon | reverse complement strand
AGACCAGCACGAGGACGAGCACCGAAGCCAAGGTGATCGTCTGGAGGAAGATCGGCACGTCGGCGAATCCGGTCAGGCCGTCCCCCAGGTCGCCGGAGAAGAGGAGGAGGAACACCACACTCATGACCGCAGCGAGTACGTAGCCGATCCGCATGCCGCGCCAGATGAGGACGGCGGCGGCGAACTCGATCACCGCGAGGACGTCCGCGATGATCGGGTACGGATTCGACGCGCTCGTGGGCGGCGATTCGAACGTGGCGAGGATCACGACCAGGATGCCGACGTAGACGAGTCCGAGGACCGGCACCAGGACCTGCACCGGTCGACGCGCGAGAGGATTCCCGCCGTCCATGGGGATCGGGCGCGGTCATCGGGCCCGGGCTATAAAGGGCGTGCCTTGCCGTGCCCAAACGCCGATCACCCGGGACCAACGAGGGCGATTTTGCCGCGAAAGCGGGACTCGGTGTGTAAACAGTCCGAAGGGGGCGTTCCTGGAGCGCGACACGGATATGAACCGCACCACCCATCGCGGTACCGAGAGGGTCGCGGTGCTTCAGACGAAATTCACGGAACTGCTCGGGTGCACGGTGCCGCTGCAGCAGGCGGGGATGGGGAAGCTCGCATCGCCGGCCCTAGCGGCAGCGGTTGCGGATGCGGGAGGACTGGGAATGGTGAGCGGGATCGGGGCCGCGCCGCCGGAGTACGTCGCAAAGATCCTCGATGGCCTCCATCGCTCGACGTCAGGCGTTTTCGGCGCGAACTTCATCGTCGACGGAGTGCGCGAGTCCGGCAAGCTCGACGCCGACTTCTTGAAGGTCTTGGAGGTCGCGGCGTCCCGGGCCTCGGTGGTCGAGTTCTTCTACGAGCAGCCCGACGCGGAACTCGTGGAGATCGCCCACGCGGGAGGCGCCCTCGTCTCCTGGCAACTCGGTTCAGCGTCCGAAGCGGTGGCGGCGGAGCGGGCGGGCTGCGACCTGATCGTGGCCCAGGGGACCGAGGCGGGCGGCCACGTCCGGGGGAAGATCGGCCTTATGGCGCTCCTCGGCGAAGTCCTCCCGTCGGTCAAGGTGCCGGTCGTCGCGGCCGGCGGGATCGGCACCGGGCGGGCCATGGCCGCAGCCCTCGCGGCCGGCGCTTCGGCAGTGCGGGTGGGCACGCGGTTCGTCGCCGCGGAGGAGGCGGGAACCCATCCCGCATACGTCGACAAGCTCATTGCCGCAGAGGCAAAAGACACGATCCTGACGGAGGCGTTCTCGGCGAACTGGCCGAACGCGCCCCACCGCGTCTTGCGGTCCTGCGTCGAGGCGGTCGATCGGTTCCAGGGAGAGATTGTCGGCGAGACCTCGCAGCCGTGGGCTCCGGACGTTCGGGTGGCCGTGCACCCGCGGGACTCGTTCGTCGCCGACAAGACGACGACCGGGACGTTCGACGCGATGCCACTCTGGGCCGGGGAATCGGTGGATGGTGTGAAACGCGTCCAGAAGGCGGGCGAGATCGTTCGAGAACTTGCGACCGAGGCAGAAGGACTTCTTCGGCACTGGAACGACTAAGCTCGGCGACGTTACGACCTTGATTCGGCTCGATGATCTTGGCGAGCCCCCACTAGATTCTGGTTCGACTGCCTCCCCTGCAGAGGCGAAGGTTCATGCCGTCCGAAGTGGACTCCCAAGCGGAGGGATTCGATCCCGAGACCGGCCGCGGCGCTCAGTCTCGCCCTTGCGGCCATCCTGCTTTGCGTTGGGAATGGCTTCGCAACCCTGCCGGTCGTTGCCGCCTCGCCCCTTCGGAGCGCCCCCGCTCCCGCGATGCTGTCTCCCGCGCCTCGTCTGGGCGCGCTCGTCCCCCTGACCGGAGCGCTGAGCCCGTACGGACCGGGGATGGCGAACGCTGTCCAGCTCGTCGGCGAACAAGTGAACGCTTCGGGCGGACTCCGTGGGACGAACCTCACGGTCTATGTGGAGGATTCCCAGACCGACCCGAACGCGGCGCGAGCCGCGGCCACGGACCTGATCCAGAACAAGGGCGTCCAAGCGATTGTCGGCGACGCCTACGCCGGAGGAACCCTGGCCGCCTTTCCCGTTGCCGAGGCGGCAGGCGTCGTCATGATGTCTCCGAGCGCGACGAGCGCCACTCTGTCCACCGTGGACTCGGGCGACTTGTTGTGGCGTACGACGGCCTCGGATCGCCTGCAGGGAAAGGCCGCCGCGTCCCTTGCCTGGACCAACCTGAGCTATCAACGGATCGGCGTCCTCGCGCGGAACGACGCCTACGGGCGTAACATTGCGAGTTCCTTTGACGAAAACTTCACGGCCCTCGGCGGCACGGTTCCGATAGTCATCTTATACACGGATTCTGCAACCGATCACACGGCCGAACTCACACAACTGTTCTCCACGAATCCGCAGGCCGTGTTCCTCGCCGCGTACCCATACGACGGCCAGATCATCCTTCAGAACTGGTGGGCAAACCACGCCGCCTGGCCGACCCATTGGATCTTCACGGACGGGATGGACGATCAATCCACGATGGATAGCTTGCGGTCGAACGGGGTGGAAACGGGCAATTTCACCGGACTCGCCCTCAGCCGATCTCCGACCCCGACCGGCGTCGATGCGTACGAACGGTACCGCTCGGCCTACGCCGCGCGGTTCGGCCAGGAGCCCGTGCTCCTCTCCGAGAACGCCTACGATGCCGCGTTCGTCCTCGCGCTCGCGATGCAGGCGGCGGACAGCTCGGATCCGAGTCAGTTCCGTTTCGCGCTGCGGTACGTCGCGAATCCACCTGGCCGCACGATCTTGCCGGGGCAGTGGGCCGAGGCCGTGGCGGCGCTTGACGCCGGCGAGAACATCGACTATTGGGGCGCCGCGAACCGAGTCGACTTCGACCGATACGGAGACGTCGGGACCGCCTATGGGGTCTGGCTGGTCGACAGTGCCGGGGTCATCCGCACCGACGCGGTCCTCGATGAGCCGATCTTCTGGACCCCGGCTCCGGAGGACTCGCTGCCACCTCGCGTCACCATCTCATCACCCTCCGAAGGCGCGCTCCTCTCGGGCGTTGCCCCCATCCAAGGAACGGCCAACGCGAGCCTCGGGATCGTTGCGATCCAGGTTCAGGTGGACGGAGGCGAGTGGCAGAATGCAACCGGGAGTGTGACGTGGACGTTCGACTTGAACACGACGGCGCTGAGCGATGGGCCGCACCGGGTCGCCGCAAGGACGTTCGACGGAACGCACTATTCTTCCGAGGCGACGATCGACGTGACGGTCGACAACAGCCCGCCGTCCGTCGTGATTCGGAGTCCACTCGCCGGGGCGTATGTGGCGGCCTCGCTCGCGATAGCGAATTGGTCGGCGACCGATGCCGTCTCCGGCGTCGAGCGGATCGAGGTCCAGCTCGACACGTCCACGGCTCTGGTGTTGCCCGGGCCCGCGACGAACCAATCCTTCGCGAATCTGGCCGAGGGCGCTCACTTCCTGACGGTACGAGCCATCGACCGCGCAAGAAACGTGGGGGAGCGGTCGGTCGCCTTCATCGCCGATGCCTCGGGTCCCACGACGGCCTTCTCGATCGACGGCACGCAAGGTGATGCATTCTGGTTCACCTCTGACGTCCGCATCACGCTCGCGTTCGTGGACTCCGGCTCCGGCGTCGAGACGACCTTCATTCGCGTGGACCAGAATCCCTGGCAGGCCTACACGACGCCCCTCGTGCTCTCCGCCGACGGCGTGTACAACGTCTCGTTCTATGCGCGCGATCGGGTCGGCAACGTAGGCGGGTCGACGTGGGTCCGAATTCCGATCGACCGCACCCCGCCGGATTTGACCGTCGACCCGCTTCCCGCCCTGGTCACCCACAGTGGCGTGACGGTTACATGGGCGGGATCCGACGGAACCTCGGGCATCCGAGGGTATGAAATCAGCGTGGACGGCGGCCCCTTCGGGTCCGTCGGAACCGCGACCTCGACGCAACTCATCCTCGCGGACGGAGACTACAGCATCCGGATCCGGGCGACGGACAACGCGGGTCACAA
>VBMC01000101.1 GCA_005879015.1 Methanobacteriota archaeon | reverse complement strand
GCGGCGTACCGTGGTGGTCAAGAGCACCGTGTTGCCGGGAACCGCGGACGGCCTCGTCCGTCCGATCCTCGAAGCCGCGAACGTTCCGTTCCGACTCGGGGTGAATCCCGAATTCCTTCGCGAGGGACGGGCGCTCGAGGATGCCCTCCGACCGGACCGGATCGTCCTCGGGGCCGACGGACCGGAGACCGCCCGGATCCTGAAGGGCCTCTACCGGTCCGCGAAGTGCCCGATCTTCTCGACGGACGTGAAGACGGCGGAGGCGGTCAAGTACGCCACGAACGCGTTCCTCGCCACCAAGGTCGCATTTGCGGACGAACTCGCAAATCTGTGCGATGCGTTCGGCATCTCCTACGACGAGGTGCACAAAGGGCTCGGGCTCGATCCACGGATCAATCCCCGCTTCCTCGTCCCCGGCGTGGGCTTCGGTGGCTCCTGTTTCCCAAAGGATGTCCGCGCCCTCGTCGCGGCGGGCCGACGTCGAGGGGTCGAGCCTCTCCTGCTGGAGGGAGTCCTCGCGCAGAACGATGTGCAGTATCTCCGTTCGATCGCGAAGCTCGAAGAGGAACTCGGAGACCTCCGCGGGAAACGCATCGCCCTCCTGGGGCTCGCATTCAAGGGCGACACGGACGACGTGCGGGAAACCCGGGCGGTTCCGATCGCACGGACCCTTTTGTCGAAGGGGGCCCTCGTCGTCGGCTATGATCCGCTCGCGGGTCCGGCGTTCGCGCGTCTCGTGCCCGAGGTGAAGATCGTCGGGAGCGCGAAGGAGGCCCTCGCGAGAGCCGACGGGGCGATCCTCCAGGCGGACTGGCCGGCCTTCTCCCGCCTGACCCCAAAGGATTTCGTCACCTCGATGGCGACGCCGGTTGTCGTCGACGGACGTCGCATCCTGGACCCGAAGAAGATGCGCGGCGTCCGGTTCCACCGGATCGGCTAAGACCGTTTGCGAAACTTGTCGACGAATTCCTTGAGCCCCGGCCGAAGATCGTCCCGCTCCATCGCGAGTTCCAGGTTGGCCGTGAGCCAGCCGAGCTTGTCGCCGACGTCGTATCGACGCCCGCGGTACAGGACGCCGTACACCGCTTCCTTCTCCATGAGCGAGCGAATTCCATCCGTGAGCTGGATCTCGCCGCCCCTCCCCTCTCCCGTCTTCCGGAGGCTGGAAAAGATCTCCGGCGTCAGAATGTACCGGCCGATCGTCGCGAGATTGGAGCGGGCTTCGTCGCGGGAGGGCTTTTCGACGAGGTCGTCGAGTCGGATCACGCCAGGTTCGACCTCCTTGCCGACGGCCATACCATACCGCCCGATCTGTTCCCGCGGGACCTCCTGCAAGGCGATCACGGAACGACCGAGCTTTTCATGGACCGCGCGCAGGACCTCGGCGCAGGGAGGATCGACCGTGATGTCGTCTCCGAGGAGCACGCCAAACGACTCGTCGGCGACGAAGTCTGCGGCTCGCAAGACCGCATCGCCGAGGCCCCGCGGGCTCGACTGCCGGACGTACATGATCCGCGCGGCCCTCATCAGGGCCTCGAGGTCCTCGAGGGCCCCCGGCCGACTCGACTTCGCAACATGCTCGTCGAGCTCCAAGTTCGCATCGAAGTGATCTTCGATCGCCCTCTTGCTGCGACCCGTGACGATGAGGATCTCCCGCATCCCGCTCGCGACGGCCTCCTCGACGACGAACTGGATCGCGGGCTTGTCGACGATCGGGATCATTTCCTTCGGCATGGCTTTCGTGTACGGGAGGAAGCGAGAACCTAGCCCTGCCGCGGGGATGACCGCCTTCATTTTGACCCGCGAAGATGGGGGCCCGGATAAATCCTTCTCCGAGGGAATCGAAGCCTATCGGGCGGGCAAAGGCTATCAAGCGCGCGCCACATGCCGCGCCGAATCTGGCCCTCCGGAGGCGGGCCTTCCGGCTCGAGGAGACGATGAAAGTCCACCACGTCGCGCCGCACTTCCATCCCGAGAGGGGCGGGGTCGAATGGAACGTCCTCGGCCTCGGCCGGTACCTCGTGGACCGAGGCCATGAGGTCGTCGTCCACACCTCCTCGCGGGGAATTCGCGGCGAGACCTTTCCCGCGATCGGGACGATCGACGGAATTGCGATCCGCCGATATCGGCCTCTGATCCATCTGGGATACTACGCGACCGTCTTCCGGCCCGACCTCCGCGGGGCCGATATCGTGCACTTGCACGGCTACGGATTCCTCACGAATGACCGCGCCGCCCGCGGCCTGCATCGGACCGTCCCGTTCGTGTACTCGCTCCATCACGGCGTATCGCAGCCGCCTCCATCGCTCGCGGCTGCGCTCAAGTGGAAAGCCTACTATTCATTGCAGGGCCGCGCCACTCTGCGCCGCGCCGCGGCCATCATCTCGGGTTCGGTCCCCGACCGAGACTGGTTGGCGTCACGCGGCTTTCCGCTCGAGCGGGTTCATGTCGTGCCGACCGGACTCGACCCCACGGCGTTCCGGCCCGGGTCTCCGGAACGGGCCCGGTCTCGGTTCCGGCTCGACCGGTATGTCCTCTTCCTGGGTCGGTTGCATCGCGAAAAGTCCCCGGACCATCTGGTGCGCGCCGCGGCAGACCTCGGCGACTGGCCCGGTTCGTTCGTCTTCGTCGGACCCGACGGCGGGATGCGGAACTTCCTGGAGACTCAAGCAAGCGCCCTCGGGCTCCGGGATCGGGTCGTCTTCACGGGAGAGGTGGACGAGGAGACGAAGCGGGACCTCCTCGCGGGCGCGACATGTCTCGTCCTTCCGAGCTTCTACGAGGCCCAGGGGATTGTGATCCTGGAGGCCTGGGCTCAAGGGATTCCTGTCGTCGCGTCACGGGTCGGGGGCGTCCCGCACCTCGTCAGCGACGGAGTCGATGCTTTGCTCTTTGCGTGGTCCGATGTGGCCGCCGTGTCGAGGGCCATCCGACGAATCATCGAGAACCCCACGGAGGCAGCGGAGATGGGCCTCGCGGGCCGCGCCAAAGCCTCGTCGAAGTTCAGATGGGAAATCCTCGGGCCTCAGGTGGAAACAATCTACGAGGCCGCCGTCCGCTCGTGAAATTGCAACGACGTAAAAACCGCACGGGTTCACCGGACTCCGTCGGTCTGGCGGCCCGCAACCCAGGAAGGGTTAAGGTTCGGCGATGGGTCACCAACCCGTGCGGGTATGCATCGTCCTCCACGCGGATCTGTTCGAGCCGTGGCCCATCGTGCGGCCGATGTTTGAGGCCCGCGTCCTGCGGCGTTTGGGTCGAGAGGTCACCGTCTTCTCCTGGATCAAGGACGTGGCGAGCCCCTTGCCCGAGGAGGAGGTCCGGGACGGCCTCCGAATCCGTCGGCGCAAGGTGGCTGCCCCCCGAGGTCTCCTTGGGCGCACAGTCG
>VBMC01000100.1 GCA_005879015.1 Methanobacteriota archaeon | reverse complement strand
TCGTGACGCGCGATGCAAGCCTGGAGAGGACGTCGTATGGGTCCCTCCTCGACAGCCCCGAGTCCGGGGCGCTCCGTGACAGGGGGACAACGCGGCGTCCAACAATCCCTCGGCAAGGGTCAGGGCGTCGAGTGAGCAGTCGCTTGGCCGTGACACGCGCTGTTACTGCCGGGGGACATCCCCCGGTCATGTTCGGTCTCCCGCGTCAGGGACGCTCCCATCACGAGGCGATCCGGCCCAGCAGGGCGTCGACCCCGTCCAGGCGCCCGGCGACGCCGTCGAAGTTCGTGAGCGCATCGCCGTTTCGCCTCTCGAACTCCCGGAGGATCCCCCTTGCCCGGTGGGTGAAGAGGACGTGGTTGCCCCGGGCGTTCAGGGCGGCGACGGCTGCATTCCTTCCCGTCACGAAGACGATGCTCCCGCCGCGGAACCGGATCTCCTGCAAGGGTCCCGCCGATGGATGCATGGAGTCCTCGACGAACATGCGGACCGCGGCGAGCATCCCGCCGAGGATGTCGGAATCCATATCGCGAGTGGGATCGGAAGAGAAGTGCTTCAGGAGGATCCCGCTTCGGTGGAGCAAGAAGACTTCCTCCGCCCCCGGGGCTCTCGTCCGGGCGGAGCCGATCGGGCCCTGCGGCAGGAAGAGGGCGAGTCCTACGAACGCCAAGATCGCCAGGACCATCCCGGCTTGGAGCGGCCAGACGCGCGGGCCTGACGGGAGGGGAAGCAGGCTGAACGAGGAGGGTTTCGTCTCGACACGGACCACTCCTCCGTTCGCGGCTTGGTAAGTCGCTGCGACACCCAGTTCGACGTGATCCGCTTGGTTCGACGATCGCACTGTCGCGTTGAAGAGCAGCTCCATCGATCCGACCGGCACGGAATCGAGGATCCAGGTGAGCCGACCATCCTCCACGTTCGGCCAGAGAGACGCGGACACCAGGGTGATGGACTCCGGCACTGAGACGACGACCGAGACATGGTTCGCCGTCGAATTGCCCCGGTTGGTCACATCGACGCGATAGTTCTGCAGGCTGTCGGGGACGACGTCCGCCCGGGTCGAACTCAGCTGCACGCCGATC
Organism: Methanobacteriota archaeon; assembly: GCA_005879015.1. Lineage (GTDB taxonomy): Archaea > Thermoplasmatota > Thermoplasmata > RBG-16-68-12 > RBG-16-68-12 > RBG-16-68-12. The sequence continues at coordinate 1,997 of VBMC01000100.1, read as the reverse complement.
TGGGCTTCCTCCACCTTCGGGGCTGCGACGACGTGGACCGCGGCGCTCACGGAGATCGGATCCGCACCGTGGGATTCCTCATCGTCGTGCTCCCCCTTGTCCCAGACTTGGACTCGGGCCTCATTGACGAGGTCCTTCCCCTCCGTCCCGGATCCTGGGACGACGTGGACCCCGATCGCAAAGGGACGGAGCTCATCCTGGACGCATACCCAGGTGAGTTGTGTCTGCAGACAGGAACCCGGGGCTTCGGACGACACGACCGCGAAGCCGTCGAGATTGGATTCCGTCACGATGAGGTTTCGCGCCTTTTCCTTGAGGGGAGTGATCCAGATCCAGAAGGTCACGTTGTCTCCCGGAGACGCTTGGGTGCGGCTTACGAGCATCGAGGCCGCGAGAGGTTGGTCCCCGCCACCTGCCGCGAGCGGTACGGCGGCGACAAGGACGAAGCCGAATGCGAGAAGAAGCGGGATCCACATCTGAAATCGGCGATTCGTGGCTCGGACAAGCGTGAGTTCCATAGGTACTTCCCCTCCCTCAGAGCGGCGGACCGCACCGGCAGGTACGGTATCCATGCTCCCGAGACGTCAAGAGGGTTCCGGACAAATTATCACGAAGCCATCGGGGGAGCGCGAAACCGCCGAGGTTTCATCCGGCGACTAGGTGAACGAGGACGAACGTCAGGCCACCCCACGCTTGGCGACCATCTGCCTGGTGGCTCACGCGAGATTCCGCGGCAATTCGATGTCCTTCCGACTCGGATCGGAGGAACGCCTTCGCCGGAGCCTCTCCCGGCGAGTGAAGAAAAGGGCCAATAGGAGTACCCCGAGGATCGGGACGACGACATCCTGGAACTCCGGGATGTAATAGAAGTAGGTCTCTGACGTCGACGACTTCCAATACAAACCACCGGAGGCGGTTCCGTACGTTGCGTCGTTCGGCGCCCGAACCATGAGCGACGGGAAGTCTGACGATGTGTCGATAGCCGTCCGCGATCCCCAAACACCGGCTGTCCGCACTTTGTAATACAGCTGCGGCCCAGACGTCGAGGCATACAGAGCGTGCACGTTGTTGTCCTTGTCGACTCCGATGGACGGCCGCGTGAAGACCGTCCCCGCTAAGGAGTCCACCGACTCTGGGGCCTGCCAGCCGGCGGCCGGGTAGTCGAGGAACCTTGCGCATATCCCCCGGCTGGTCCCGTCTACGTCCTTCTCATAGGCAACCCACAAATCTGCGTTCGTTTCCCACGTTGTCGCGAGGGAGGGATAGGTGCCACTCGCCACCCCCATCGCCACGGTGTCGAATCCTGCGGTGCCGTCCCACTTCGTGAATTTTGCGGATGTGTCACAATTGCTCACGGCGAGGTCCTTACAGACCATCAGTCGAATCTCCCCGGTTCCGCCCAGCCGTACGTCCGGGTACTTCAGGTCGAACATTTCGTTGTCCATGAAGCCGTTCGTGCTGGCGGTAAAGGTGCTCGTACCGATCACGGTGAACGTCGTCCCGTCCCATTTGAAGCCCCCGAGGCTCTGGGCGGTATTCTCGCTGGCGGCGCCGAGGATCTTGATCGTGCTGCCCGGAACGGGATTCGTTCGGGCCTGAATCCATGTATGGTCGGTTGAGCCCATCGCCACCGTGGTAATCGTCCCCCAGGTATTCGGGGCCGTGAAAGTGCGGTACGCGAGATTGTTCGGAGTAGTACTCCCCACGAGGAGACCCCTGCTCCCTGACGCTTCCCACGCAAAATCGAACGAGCGGTAGTAGCGCTGAGCGATTGCGCCATGTGTCAGCTGGTTTGCCCATGCGCTTCCGGTCCAGTAGCAGGTACTCAGATTATAGCTGGGGTCGTCCACCACCGCGAGGACCATGTCGTTGGCCGTCGCGAGGGGGTTCGCCTTCAGTCGGGTGTACCGGATCGTCGCGGCGCTGGCGCACGCGAAGGTGACGGCGCTACCCCAGGAAGAGGAGTACTCTCTGGAGACGATGTTGGCGCTGTTGCT
>VBMC01000099.1 GCA_005879015.1 Methanobacteriota archaeon | reverse complement strand
CTCGATCCTGATAATATAACGCGCTTATATTATACCTTGTCATCGCAGTCAGTAACAACTTCAAGAGACCCTCCAGGAAAGGGAGTGGACAGACCCAGTCAGGACGAAGGACGTCCTAATGTCCGGTGACGCGGGCACCAGGTGCCGCCAGGCACCGGTTCGCACCCCGAAACGACGCCCTGGAGCGGCATGGGCCGTGGAGGACCAGATTCAGATCCGTGCGCTCTGAGCCCCGCGTACGTGCTGATTCATTGGGAATATTAAAGTCCCCTGGGCTCTGTCGGCACGGCGGCGCATTCGAATGACGGAGTTCCGAGTCGAGAAAGACTTCCTCGGTGAAATCAAAGTCCCGAAAGACGCGTATTGGGGCGTCCAAACACAGCGCGCGATTGAAAACTTTCCGATCAGCGGGATCCGCTTCGGCCGGCGATTCATCTACGCCCTCGGCCTGATCAAGATGGCGTGCGCCCAGACGAACATGGAGCTCGGCCTGCTCGACAGCAAGACCGGCAAGGCGATCGTCCAGGCATGCCAGGAGGTCATGGACGGGAAGCTGGACGCGCAATTCCCGCTCGACATCTTCCAGACCGGCAGCGGGACCTCGACGAACATGAATGCGAACGAGGTGATCGCGAACCGCGCGAACGAGATCCTGGGCCATCCGCTCGGGGAGAAGGGGCCCGTCCATCCGAACGACCACGTGAACATGGGCCAGTCCTCGAACGACGTCATCCCGACCTCGATCCATGTCGCGGCGTTGCTGGAAGTGGACCAGAGCTTGCTGCCGGCCTTGCGCGAGCTGGAGGACAGCCTCGCGAAGAAGGCGAAGGAGTTCGATCCGATCGTGAAAGCCGGGCGGACCCACCTGATGGACGCCACGCCGATTCGATTGGGCCAAGAGTTCTCCGGATACCAGTCGCAGATCGATCACGGGATTCGCCGGGTGTCTGCGGCACGGGCGGCCCTCGCGGAGCTCGCGATCGGCGGCACGGCGGTCGGCACCGGGATCAACGCCCATCCGGATCTCCCCGGCCGCGTCGTCGAGAAGATCAGCGCGGCGACGAACACGAAGTTTCGGGTCGCGGACAACCATTTTGAGGCGCAGGCCGCCCGGGATGCGCTCGTCGAGGCCAGCGGTGCCATCCGGACGGTCGCGATTTCGATGATGAAGATTGCGAACGACTTGCGGTGGCTTGGATCCGGCCCTCACACGGGCCTGCGCGAGCTGAACCTCCCCGCCGTCCAGCCCGGCTCCTCCATCATGCCGGGCAAGGTCAACCCTGTGATCCCGGAGGCGGTCATGCAGGTCGGCGCCACCGTGATCGGCAACGACGTCGCCATCGCGGTCGCGAACACCCACTCGAACCTCGACCTCTCGACGATGATGCCCGTGATGTCGCAGCGCATCCAGCAGAACATCGAGCTCCTCGCGAACGTCGCACGGGTCTTCGCGCACAAGTGCGTCGACGGGATCTCGGCGAACGTCGACGTCCTCCAACGGAACGCCGAATCTAGCCCTGCCATCGCGACGAAGCTGAACACGATCATCGGATACGAGAAAGCCGCAGAGATCGCTAAGGAGGCGGGCCTGACCGGGAAGACGGTCAAGCAGCTCGTCATCGAGAAGGGCATCCTAAGCGCCGAGGAGGCGGAAAAGGTCCTCGATCCCAGACACCTGACGAGCCCGAGCAAGGACATGCTCGGGGGCGGCGGAGGATAGACGCCGCGGATGCCCGCGGGCTCGTCGTCCAAGCCGCTGGCGGAGAAACTCGGAATCAAGCCGGGCTTCGTCGTTGCCGTGATCCGTCCGCCGAAGGACTACGTGCAGCGATTGGGTCGGATCCCGGAACGGGTGTCGATTCGGGAGCGCTTGAACGGCCCCGTCAACCTCGTCCACGCGTTCGTTCGGACGCGGGCGGACTTGGAGGCGCGGTTCGCCCGATGGAAGGACGCCATCTCGAGGGATGGGAGCGTCTGGGTCTCCTGGCCAAAACGAGACGCGAAGGTGCCGACGGACCTGACGGAGGACGTCGTCCGCGCCGTCGCCCTAGCTCACGGCCTCGTCGATGTGAAAGTCTGTGCCGTCGATGAAACGTGGTCCGCTCTGAAGCTCGTGTACCGGCTGAGGGACCGCACCTAACGGAGGGCCGCAAAGGTACATGCCGTGGCGCTCCGCTCCCCATGATGGGCCGGAAGGGCCCGGGAGCGGAGACGCATGTCCTATCGACGCGTGAAGGATCCCACGGAAGTCATCGTGATTTTCAAGACGCACCTGCGGGAGGGCGCGGACTCGGAAGCATACCGGAAGACATCCCGCCGCATGCACGAGCTCGTCGAGCAGATTCCGGGATTCATCTCGATCAAGGCATACACCGGCGAGGATGGGGAGGAGATCGACCTCGTCCGTTTCGCGAACGAAGAGGCCCTCCGAACGTGGAAGGAGCAGCCGGAACATCTCGAGGCGCAGCGCCGCGGCCGCGAGGATTTCTACGATCGATACTCCGTCCAAGCGTGCAAGGTGGTCCGGGACTACGAGTTCCGCATCGACGAACTTGAGCGGAGCCTCGAAGCGGACCGCAATCGGGGCAAGCCACAAGGTCTTTCAACCCGATGACCCATGCGTCCGGCAAGGGAGGTGGTATGCACGCGACATGACGCGTCGGAAGCCCTCCCGGGCGAGACTTAGGCCCTTCCGGCTTGACGACGCCGCGGGTGTCTGTCGGATCTACGCGAACTTCTTTGTGGACAATTCGGTGCAATTCGGCCGCGGCCGGATGACCGTCGCGATTGCCGATGGCCGTCTGGCCGGATTCGTGCTCTGGGGTCCCGCGTTCGAGCCCGCCTGGTTCGATCCGGGAGTGAAGCGGTGGGCGGAGCTCCATGAGCTCCACGTCCATCCCGACTATCACGGCCAGGGACTCGGGACGCGGCTCGTCCGATCGGCAGTCCAGCAGGCACGCGACGACGGCTTTGGGGTGATGTACGTCATCACGGAGGAGGTCAACGCCCCCGCCCGCAGGGTGTACGAGAAGAACGGCTTCCGGGAGCACAACCGAATCGTGCGATACAAGATCGAGCTGTAGAGCGTCTTGCTGAGGACGAGACGGCCGGGAACTCCGCCCAGCCTACTCCGCCGGTCGCCGGCCGCCCGCGAGCTTTTCCGTATCGATCTGTGCCTTCTGGAGCCGGCCAGAGTAGTCGACGTAGACGGTCTTCCAGTAGGTGAACTCCTCCAGCGCCGTCGTCCCGGCCTCTCGGGTGTCCGTGGGCCCGGTCTCCTTCGTCCCGCCGAACGGCAACTGGACCTCGGCCCCGATCGTCGGCGCGTTCACGTACGTGATCCCGGCCTCGAGCTCGTTCATCGCGCGGAACGCCCACCGAAGATCGTTCGTGTAGATCGACGAACTGAGTCCGTACTTCACGGAGTTCGCGATCGCGACCGCATCTTCGTAGTCTTTCGCCTTGAGCACCGAGAGCACAGGCCCGAAGATCTCTTCCTGGGCCAGCCGCTTCTTGCGGTCCACCGCGAAGACCGTGGGCGAGATGAAGAATCCGTGGTCGTACACGCCGCCGGTCAACTTCTTGCCGCCGGTGAGGAGCTGGTCCCCCTCCTTCTTCCCGATGTCGATGTACTCCAGGACTTTCTTCTCTTGGTCGGAGGATGCGACGGGACCCATGTCGGTCTTCTCATCGATCGGATTGCCGACCCGG
>VBMC01000098.1 GCA_005879015.1 Methanobacteriota archaeon | reverse complement strand
CCACTTCCCGATCTATTCTTGGATTTTCAACAAGTTCTTCAAAATCTACTTTGGCTCGACCCTGGTCCTGATGTTCTGGTTCTTGCAGCGCACGCTCATGCTCCAGCTGTTCTATGTCGGGATGAACAACTATCCGTTCAATTACGTGCAGCTGCCGTCGTATCTGTTCCCCGCCATGGCGGCCGATTTCGCGCTGCTCCTGTTCGGCCTCAAGAAGCACATGGGTCTGTACGTCCTCGTGTCGGCCTTCTTGGCCGGCGTGTTGGTCGTCCCGGGCCACTTCCTGTTCCTGAACACGCCGTTCTTGCTGACGAACGTGGGATATCCGGATCCGCTCACCGGCGGGCTGCACACGATGCCCGTCTGGTCCCTGATCCGAATGACGATTCCCAAGGCGCCGATCCCGTCGTACATCGCAGAAGGCTTCACGTGGCCGTTGCCGTACAAGTCGTTCTACGACCCGTACATCATCATGACGGGCTTCATGGGGATCATGGGGGTCGTCTGGTCTGGGTTCACCTATATTTTCCTCAAATCGATCTTCTACGGCTATGAGAAGACGATCAAACACTTCGTCAAGCCGGCGGGGGCCTGAACGCGATGGTCCTCGCCTCCGTGATCCAAACGGTCTACCCAGACGTCTGGTACGACACGAACCTCAACGCCATCATCGGGACCGCCTCGTGGGTGATCGCCGGCCTCGCGACCGGGTACTTTGTGTTGAAGTGGCTCAAGAATTCGGAGAAGTTCTACGCGGCCCTTGCCCGACAGGGGTGGAGGTGAGTCGATGCGACCGCTATCGATCGTCATGGTCGCCGTCATCGGCTCGGTCCTGCTTGGGCTTCTTGCGTTCCCGGGAGGAGCCCGGGCCCACGAACAGGAGACGTCCGTCGACTGGGACGTGGCATATGCCAACGTCCAGGTTTGCTATGAACACGGGGGAATACCTCGTGATCACCTGGTCGTTCCGGTACATCGGGGGTGCGGCGGTGCGAGGTGACTTGTTCTGGATCACCCGACTCGGCCTCGACTTCTCCACGATCGGTCGCTACATCGACAGCGGGACCGGCCGTCAATGGATCGGCTCGTCGTCGTTCGCGCTCACTCCGAAGACGCAGTATAACGCGACCTTGGTCCTGCGGTCCATCCAGCCGACCTTCCGCCACCTCCACGTGGGCGTCTCCGTGCAAAACGTCGGAAACATTCCGGCGGCACCGACGGTCAGCGGCGTCAACGGCAACCCGCCGATGCCGACGCTGTATGGCCTCTTCACGAACGCCAATGGTCCGGTCGTCGAGCCGCTCGCCGGGGTCAGTATCGCAGGCTCGCCGTTCTCCGGAACCTTCCTCCTGCTCACGCCCTGGCCGTGGGCCGTGGGGGGCTTCGTGGCCCAGGTCGTGATCGGTCTCGTCTTCATCGGAGTCATGTACTGGTACGGCCGAATGGAAAGCAAGCGGGGGGCGAAAACATGAACTGGAACCTCAAAGGCGGAGAGATGAACCTCCTCCCATACGGGTACATTGCCTGGCTCCTCTGTGTCGCGGGGGCCGTGATCGCGAGCTTGCCCCAATGGTTCATCGTGCAGGCTCCCCACGGCGAAGGCTCCGCGATCACGGCGGAGATCATCGGTCTTCCGATCCTCTTCATTGGGTCGATTCTGCTGATCATCTCCTGGCTCCCGGAGAGGCGACGCAAGTATCCGGAAGTCTTGGAGAAGACGATGACCCCGGTTCCGGAGTACTACCTGAACCAGCCCGAAGAGGGCTCCTGAGCAACCGTCCGGATTCCGAGACCATGGCAACGCCGCCGTCAGCACCAAGAGGAACGACCCGTCGGACCTTCGACCGGAGGGTCCTCCTCGCCCTCGCGGCGGTCGTCTCCCTCATCATCGTCGGGCTGTACCAGTTCGATCAGGTCGTGGCGAGCATCTATGCGTATGCCTATGGGGCGTTCCCGAGGATCGTGGGTTCCCCCGTCCCAAGCGACCGATGGTGGGCGGCCTTCCTGAACATCTTCCTCGTGGGGCTCTTCCTGGCCCTCGCTCCATTCCGAATCAAGGGATCCTGGAAGGCCCACGGGACGTACATGGGCTTCATGGTCTCCCTGTTCGCCGAGATGTACGGGTTTCCGCTCACCGTGTACCTCGTGTCCGGCGCGACGTACCCGTCCTCGCCCCTGTTCGTCGGGTACGTATGGGGCGTCGGCCAGCTGGTGGGTTCCCCCCTCGTCATCGCGGGCATCCTGCTCATCTACAAGGGCTGGAAGGAGATCGTCTTCAAACGAGGGACGGTCCTCGTCACGGATGGCATTTACGCCATGGTGCGCCATCCGCAATATCTGGGCTTCCTCCTCGTGACGCTCGGTCAGTTCGTCGTGTGGCCGACCATCCCGACCGCCATCCTGTGGCCCCTGCTCGCCGTCCTCTATTACCGTCAGGCGAAGCGCGAGGACGCCGCCCTCTCCGAAGCGTTCGGGGAACGATTCTTGGTGTACGCGAAAAAGACCCCGATGTTCCTCCCGAAGATTCGGATTCCCCGCGGGCCGAAGCCGGTGTCCCCTTAGCGGCGAGGCGTGACCGTTTACTAGGGAATGACGACGCCCCGGCCCTCAAGGGTCCCTTTCTTCAATTGATCGAGCATGTCGTTGACTTCGTCGAGTTTCCCTTTCCGGGTGATGACGCGGACCTTGCCCTGGCGCGTCAGTTCGATTAGCTCGTGGAGTTCGTCCCAGTTCCCCACGAGGCTTCCGAGGACGGAGAACTCGGAGAAGATCATGTCGATCGCCTTCAGGTTCGCGGTTCCGCCGTAGCCGACGATGATCAAGGACCCTCCTTTTCGGAGCATCTTCACTCCATTGGCGAGGGTCTGGTCGTTCCCGACCAGATCGATGACGACCTCCGCGCCTTGGTTCTTCGTGATCTCCATGACCTGTTTCACCGGGTCGCGCCGCGCGTCGATCACCCGATGGGCCCCCATCTTCTCCGCCAGCCGGAGCTTGCTCTCGACGACGTCCGCGGCGGTGATGGAGGCGTTCGTCATGCACCGGAGCAGCTGGAGCGCGATGTGACCAAGTCCGCCGACGCCCAGCACAACGACGTTACTTCCAGAGGTCGTCCGGCTCGCCGCCTTTTTGACCGCCCGGATCGCGGTGAGCCCCGCATCCGCCAACGGAGCCACGTCGGCCGGTTCGAGCTCGTTCAGCCGCACGAGGGACCGATCGGAGGTCCGGATGAATTGTGCAAAGCCGCCGTCGGCGGTGATCCCGGGGAATACCAGGTTCTCGCAATGCATGTCCTCGCCGATCCGGCACGCTCGGCATAGACCGTCCGTGATCACCGGGTGCAAGATGACTTTCTCACCCTTCTTGAACGAGGTGACCGCGGAACCGACTTCCTCGACGATCCCCGCGTTCTCGTGCCCCAAGGTGTACGGCAGGGAGACCTGGACCTTCTCCTTCCAAACGCCCTCCACGATATGGAGATCGGTATGGCACACTCCGGCCCCCGTCACCCGGACGATTACGTCCGCCGGATTCTTCAGACGTGGAGTCTCGACGTCCACGAGCTTGAGAGGTTTGTCGTAGGTGAAAAGTCTGGCCGCCTTCATGCCCCGTCGTATCGGGCGCAGTCTATATGGGTCTTGTGGAGTGGCGGAACACGAAGTCCATCCAAGAGGTCCTGAAGGTTACCCTGCCGGTGTAAGACGGTTCTTCTCACGCCGCGCGCGGGAAGTAGCGGATCGGAGGGATACGCGGTTCCTCCAGGTGGTCACGTCATTATCTGACCGAATGCGGACCAAATTGAGGTGTGCCGAGAGCAGAAGGTCGTCCCACCCAGCACGAGGAGGGCCAACCGATCTTCCTCCCTCTCCCATTTTCTGGACACACGCGATCCTCGGAGGGCAAGCGCGCAGAAGCGCGACAGTCAGCGCTCGTGCCGTTGGTGCAACACCGCATCAACCATCATTGGTGTGATTCAACGGGGCTTGTCGATGAGTTGCGGGCTGCCCGGTGACCTCTAGGATTCGTTTCTTGGTGAACTCTAGAAAATCAGCCGAGGCGTCTATCCCGATGGCCTTCCTCCCGAGTCTCAGTGCGACCACTGCCGTCGTGCCACTCCCGACAAAAGGATCGAGCACGGTTCCGCCTCGGGGGCACGTCGCTCGGATTGGCAGTTCCACCAATGCTTCGGGAAACACGGCATATTGATTCTCAGGAAAGTTGGAATCCTCCATTTGAATGGTCCAGACATCCGTCGGCACACGGCCCCTCGGAGTACTCACGACGCCTTTCTTTCCCAACATCGGTGGCGATGAGGTTTTTCTAATCGCATCCATGTCGTAGTATGCATCTTTGCGTTTCACAAAGTGAAAGAGTAGCTCGTGGGCAGGAGTCAGTCGGTCCTTGGCTGCGTTGGGGACATGCTCTGGCTTGTGCCAGATCACCTCGCTTCGGATTTTCCACCCCAATTCTCGCATCGCGAATGCGACTCGCCACGGGATTCCCAGCCATTCCTTTCGTTCGCACTTGTCATCGAGATTGAGCCAGTAGCTTCCCATGGGCCTTGTGACACGGTACAACTCTTTCCCGACGGACGCGAGGGCTTCAACGTATTCCTCCACGGTCTTTTCGCTTCCGATTTCGTGGACAGAGTCGCCGATGTGCCGACGTCGGCTGTAGTACGGCGGGCTTGTGACGGTGCAATCCACGGAATCATCGGCCATAGTCCGAAGCACTTCTCGGGCATCTCCAAGCAAAAGCCCGCACTCCCGGCTGGCGAAGAAAGAAGATGTCACGTCCGACGTAATCACGGTTGCATCCATACCCTTTTGCAACCTGCGAAACGCGCACCTAGGCACGCCCCCGCAGCGTCTCCGCCAGATTGTCCCTGGCTCGAAGCCTAACGGGTTCTATCTGCAGAAAAACTGCATGGGGCCGATCAGCAGCATCGCGTTGTTCGGTTGCGGTTCTGTCTTTGCCTCACCCAAATGTGCAATCGACGGTGACCATATCCATGACCCTCTTGAGGACAGCCAGCTCTTTTTGATTGAGTCGCGCGACAAATAGATC
>VBMC01000097.1 GCA_005879015.1 Methanobacteriota archaeon | reverse complement strand
CGGGATCAGCCAGGAGGACGTCGACGCCGTCGCACTCGACTTAGAAGACCCGTGGGCTGCGATCGAGCCGGCATGGAAGGCGTTACGACCATGCGGCCATGTGGCCGCATTCTCACCCAATATGGAGCAGGTAAAGGATACCGTGAGGGCCATGACGAGGCGACCGTTCATCGAGATCCGCACCGTCGAATTGATCGAGCGGGAAATGGAGGTTCGGGACGTGGGTGTGCGGCCCTCCTTCGCGCCATTGGGCCACACGGGCTATCTGACGTTCGCGCGGAAAGTGCTCGACACTTTCTAATACGGGCCCTTCTGTCGGTCGCGGCGCCATGGCGGATTTCGCGGGTTTCGCGGCGACGACCTTCATCGCGATCTTCGCGATTGTGAATCCGATCGGGGCGATGACCTTCTTCGTCGTCCTCACGCGCTCCTATCCGCCGGTCGTCAAGAAGCGCGTGATCGAGAAGGCCGTGCTCGCGGCGACGGTCACCCTGCTCATCTTCGCGTTCGTCGGGAACAACATCTTCCTGTTCTTCGGGACCTCGATTCCCGCCTTCCGAATCGCGGGAGGGATCCTGCTCTTCTCGATCGCCTTCTCGATGATGCAGGGGGAGCGATCGCGGACGCAGCTGACCGCGCAGGACCGCCAGGAGGCCCTGGAACGGGAGGCCATCGGGATCGTGCCCCTCGGCATCCCGATGCTCGCCGGTCCCGGAGCGATCACGACGGTCATCGTGCTGATGGCCGAGGCCACCTCGCCCGCTCTGGACACGGTGCGCATCGTCGTCATCTTGTCGTCCATCCTCGTCACGATGGCCGTGGCGTGGCTCATGCTCACCTACGCGGACAGGATCTTTCACCGGGTTGGTCGGATGGGAGCCTATGCGATCTCGAGGATCATGGGACTGATCCTGGCGGCGATCGCGGTTCAGTTCGTGATCCTGGGCATCCAGGGAGCGATCGCGCAGTACTTCCTGCCCTAGATCGGCGGTGCCGATATCAACCGACCGGCATCGGGCTCGCAAGGACCGGCTGGACGACGTGCGAGGCGAATTGGGTGAATCGCTCTGGATACTCGGTGTGGATCGGGATGACCGCCTTCGGTGCAATCGCTCGGATCATGTCGGCAATCTCCCGTTCGGACATGTGGCCGCTCGCGTGGTACTGGGACCGACGGAGCTTGAAGAACCGGACCCAGTTCGCGACCGCCTTCTCGACCTCGTCGTTCTCCTCGATCGGCTCGCTCTTCGAATGGATGAACGCGCTCCCCGGGACCGGTTGGATATCGATCAGTTCCGGCATCGTCGTGAAGTCGAGTTGCACCACGAGCTCGTCCTGGTGCTCTCGGACGTAATCCGACGTGACGACGCGGTCCCCGAGTTGGGCGAACAGGTTCTTCTCCCAGGTCTCCTGCCGATGGAACCGGCGGTCGTAGACGAGCAGATCGGGGTCGCGCAGGACGTCAGGGACCTGGATTCGGGTGTCTTGGGAGAGGGACACCAGGAGGTGAGCCGCACGGGCCTGGACGACGAACTGGCGGTCCACCGCCTTCGCGACCTCCACGAACGTCCGCATGCGGTCCACGTCCCGCGGGTAGAACGTCGCGAACACGGCCTTCCCTTTCGCCCGACCGGCCGTCTCGATGCTCTTGGACTTCACCAGCGCCTCCGTGAAGTTGGCTCGGGGATCGGCGGGCGTCACTCGCGTCCCCTCGGTGATGAGGGCGATCGGTTCGTTCGTCTTCGCCGCGTCGATGAAGTCTTTCGTCATCTCCGAATGGGGTCCGTGCTGTCGTAGGTCGCCCGTGTAGGCGATCGTCCCCGCGCTCGTGTGGACCAGGAATCCGTAGGCAGCGGGGGCGGAGTGGTCGACATGGATCGGTTCGACCTCCACGCCGTCCGCGTCCACGCTCGCACCCGTGCGGAAGGTCCGGTAGTCGTGGGCGAGGAGGTCCATGCCGCGCGTCGTGATCTCCCAGGAGTCCAGGATGATCTTCGTGCCGACGCCCAGGTGCACCGGGATGGCGGGATCCAGGAACCGCAGATGGTTCGTGTGGTCGAAGTGGATGTGGGAGATGAATGCGGCCGAGAACCTCGGGGATTCGTGGGGCAGGCCCGCTCGGTCGAGCCACTCGGCCCCGTACAGTCCGGGGAGCTTCGGCAGGAGGCCGAGCGCGAAGTAATCCCGTAGCCCGAACCGCTCCCGCGGCATCAGGTATTCGACGAAATATTCGGAACCGAAGTCGAACGTGGCTCCCATGTCGAGCCAGATGCGGGCGTCCCGATCCTCGACGAGGACCTTGTTGCCGCCGATCTGGCCCACGCCCCCGTAGAAGGTGAGGTTCGTCATGGGTCCTCCCTACAGCGCTCTGTCCACGAGCTGCGTCACGATCACGTCTCGCACGGCCTTCATGGAGCGGAAGCTGAGGATGAGCCGGCCCTGGGGATCCGTTTTGAAGAGCCGCGTCTCCACGGACTCGGCAGGCGCGACGAGCAAGGACTGGATCCGACCGGTCTTCGTGTCAAGGAGGAAGTCGTCGAGGACTCCGAGGATCTGACCGTCTTCCGTCATGACCGTCTTCCCGCGCAACTCGGTGGCAAACAGCTTCATGCGGGCTCCGGTCGCGTATCCCGCGGTGCTTATTTTTCCTTTCTGGCAAGTCGTCGCCGGGACGTCGGAGCGAAACCGTCGGAACTATTGTCGAACGAATATCTGCAACTCATGACGTCACTTTCTTATACGATAAGGGGCGTTTTTGCCGGGCACCTGCCGAGGCCAGATCTTGGACCAGATCGTCATCGAACGGAGCTGTTTTCTCGGCCTCGTCACCTCCGCCGTGGAGGCGTACAACCGCGAGACGAACGGCTTCTTGGTCGGGAATCGGGGCACACGGCTCGTTCGACAGAGGCCGCGCGAGGTGACGGTCCTCCGGGCGGCCTATCCGCTCCAGACGGAGGATCGCAAGCCGAATTGGGTGTCCCACGGGAACGAGAAGGCGTTCCGGCGAGCCCGCGGGGCCATCGAGAACGCCGACGTCGGATATGCCGTCCTCGGAGGGTTCCACAGCCATACGGGGGACGACGGGGCCGCGAGCCTCTCCCGGACGGACCTGGATTACGTCGCCGACGAACTCCGCCGAATCTCCCGCGATCGGCCGGCAAACCGCGTCAAGTGGCTCGAGGTCGTCATGGCGCTCAAGAGGCGGGCTTGGTCGAGCTCGCACGAGGCGGGTTGGGCCACGCGCCGGTATCGTCGAAAAATCGGATGCACGGTCGCCCTCGACGCGACCCACGGCTACGACATGACGATCGGCGGCTACTGGGTCGAAGGCGAGCCGGACGGCGAACCCGGGACCTGGGACGTTGTCGGGACGCGCGAGGCTCAGCTCCTACTCCCGTGGACGCAGTAAGAAGACCTGGCCCGGCGCCGTTGGACTATTGCTTCTGTGGCGGTTGCTGCCCGGGTGGCGTCTGACCGTCCCATGCGCGGCGGCCAAGGCGGTTGCTCAGAAGTTCCTGGACCTTCGCGGGATGCCTGACCATGTCGATGCTCAACTTGTCGTCCCCCGTGTCGACGACGATCGTGCCGATCTTCAGGATTCGCTGAGCGAACGACTGATGCAAGTCGACCCGCTCGAGTTGCGTGTAGGGGATCATCTGCGTGTTCTTGTTTAGGATCCCGTCCTCGCGAATGATCTTGTTGTCCGAGATGATGTAGCGAATCGTCTTGCGCTTAAATTCCGCCGCGAAGAACGCGAGGAGGGCGAGGAACAGGAAGAACCCGGCGAGGATGAGGCCGAGATCGATCCCCGCGACCGTATA
>VBMC01000096.1 GCA_005879015.1 Methanobacteriota archaeon | reverse complement strand
GGGGTTTGCGAGGCGCGCCAGTTCGGCATGTAAATGCCGGGCGTGATCGTGACCTGGTTGCCTGCGATCGCCGTGACCTTCACAATCTGCCGCTGGTTCCGGTAGCCGCCCGGAGCCGTCCGCATGCCGTCGCTGCCTTGCGATACGCACCCGTTGGCGACCCCGCAATTGTAGATGTCCCCGCCGTCGGTCGCGTCATCGACCTGATCGAGGATCAGGAAGCTTTCCCCCGGCCGCAGGTTCGCCGTGTTGCTCAGCGAGATGACCGTGGTGCCCTTCCCATAGCCGGCGGTCCAGTCCGCGGAGTTCTCGACGCCTCCCGACCAGCTGAAGCTCCCTTTGAAGCAGATGACGGGGTAGGGCGGCGGACCGCGATCACACGGCGTGGTGCCGGTGAAGACCAGCTTCGTCCGGTTCGCCCCCGCGCCGCGGAGGGTCACGTCGCTCTTCATGTTCAGACCCGCGGAGAGGGTGAAGGTCCCCGCGGTGAGGAAGACGACCTGATCGGGGGGACACGCCGCGATCGAGGCGTCGATTTGCGCGGCGGTGCTGGCGGGGTCGAGGGACGCGCAAATCGTTGCGCGATTCGGAATGCCGCCGGGGATGCTGGCGTGGGTCCAGTCGATCGCACGCGAAGGGTCCAGGATGCCGGACCAGGGCTCCGCAGTGGCGCGGACTGTCAAGTCTCCGAAGACGGTAAGGGACATGCACAAGGCGAGTGCGATCCCGAGCGATCGCTTCGCCCAGGCCTTTCCGACCTCGCGGGTTCTCACCGTCATCACCGCTGAGCCGGCCGCGACATTCGGCCTCGCGTCGTCCATCGAGGACCTTCGCGAGAAGCCCTTCGGCTCATAGACTTGGCGCCCTGAATTCGCTGGACGGAATGTGTCTGCCTACCCGACGCCGAGCTTCTCCACGGTCCGGAGGTGGGCCGCGATCAGCGGGTTGTTGTGCAGCGTCTCGTGCACCGCGCGGGCGATCGGGATCGGGATCCCGGTCACCAGCGTATTCAGTGCTCGTGACGACGGTGTCGTCGATCCCCGACGCGACCCTCGCGATCGTGTTCGGCGTAGCCGGCAGTGCCCTTAGCCGACTCAGGT
Source organism: Methanobacteriota archaeon (assembly GCA_005879015.1). Lineage (GTDB taxonomy): Archaea > Thermoplasmatota > Thermoplasmata > RBG-16-68-12 > RBG-16-68-12 > RBG-16-68-12. Next base: position 2,283 of record VBMC01000096.1, on the reverse strand, counting down.
CGACGGCATGACCCTAGTCGACGTAGGGCCCGTTGAACCGGGGTTCCTCTCCATACGGCTTCCCGGCCATCAAGAGGTACCTAGTTCTGGGCTTGGCGTCCTCGACGGCAAAGGCTTCGCCCGGCCCCATCAGGACGAGCTGACCCTCCTTCGCGGGCGCGTGGTTCGCGCCGAACGAGGCGGCGCCCTCGAGCAGATACGCAAAGCCCTGGAAGTCGGATGGCACGTTGTGTGGCGCACGACCCCCGCGTTCGAGAACCACGTCCAAGATGAGCGCTGGAGTACCCAGCCGCACGGTCGAACCTTCCCCGACTAGAACGCGGGAGGTTGCGTTTCCCTCCTGGATCCGGGACAAGTCATCAGCCTGCACGATTCGCGCCGTCGGTTCAACTTGCTTGTCCCTGCGGGCGAGGTTGACCCAGAACAGGACGCCCCGGACCTCGCTGCCCTCCAGACCCTCTCGGAGCTGGTCCGCGCCGATCCCTTCCGCGTGCCGTACGCCGCGTCCGGTCCGAAGATGCAGGAGCGAGCCCTCGGGCAAGCGCGCTCTTTCGATCGTCCCGGCGGGACCGGTCGTGTGGCCCGTGCTCGTTGTGCCCTTGAGGACGTACCACAGGTTGTCGAACCCGCGATGCGGATGCTCGGTGTCCAGGTTGGCCATCGCGGGCGAGATCTTCAGGGTCGCCTCATGCACCAGGAGGAAGGGGTCTGACAACTCATAAGGCACGTCGGGAGCCGGAAGGGCTTCCCAGACGGGGAAACCCATTATGTTGCGCAGGTGGCGATCGCTGACGATAGATGCCTCTCGTGGTTTGACTGTTGTCGTGCTCATGTAGTCTCATCTTTCCTGACGATTCGGTGATCGACGAATTCCACCAATCAGAGATGAACTGGCCAAGCGCGATACTTAAAGAAGCGCACCCGGGCAAAGGCGCTCCTGGAGCGGATCGCGAGCGACAAGATGTGCCCGTTGTTACGCACGTACCAAACGAATCCTTTTTTCGGGCAAAAATCAAGTGCTCCCGACGGAGAGTTCGGCCCTCAACCCCCGCTACCCGCTGGTCCTCCATACGGGTATTCCACTGGCAACATTTGGGCCGGGCTCCCTTTCCTTTTGGTCGTTTCATGAATTTAACGAATCTGGAGTGATGCGCGTCTCCGCCGGATCGTCCCTGGCTCGAAGGCTAACGGCGTCCGATCTGCAGAAGAACTACAAGAGGCCGATCAGGAACTTCGCGTCGTTCAGCCGCGAGTGTGTCCTAGTCTCACCCAAACGTGCAATCGACGGTGACCCTTTCCATGACGCGCTTGAGGACAGCCAGCTCTTTTTGATTGAGTCGCGCGACGAAGAGATCGGAAACCCCGCGCAGGTGGACCGGCGCCGTCTCGGTCAGGCGGGCCACGCCCGCATCGGTCAATACGACCACGACACCACGTCCGTCGGCATCGGTGTCGGCTCGACGAACGAGGCCTTCGTCAACCAGCCGCGCGACACGACGAGTCATCCCCGACCGCGAAATGAGCGCCCGGGCCGCGAGGTCGGTCATGCGCAGCTCGCCACCCGCGAGCGCCAGCTGAACGAGCACGTCGAAATCGGCCAAGGCCAGGCCGGTCTTCTTTTCGAGATCCGTGTCGAGCTGGCGGAGGAGCGTGGCGTGTGCTCGCAGCAGTGACCGCCACGCCTCCAATCCGCGCCGGCCCGGCAGCTCCTTCGCCACGAGCCGGTCGAAGAGAGCAGTGACGCCCGGCTTCGATTTTACTTGCATCCGCAACCTTATACGCCACCCGGGGTATAAGATACTTGCAGTTGCAAGTTATGAGACGAGAACAACGCGGAAGGAAGCGTCAATGACCACCGAGCTCTACGCCGACCTGGATCGGTCAATCAGACGTCGGTTCGGGAGTCTGGGGGACGACGCCCGCGTGAAGCGCACCGCAGCCGCCCTCGAAGCAAACGGAATTAGCGTTCTTCGGGCGGCGGACGCCGCAGAAGCCAAACGGATCGTGCTGGGTCTCATCCCCGACGGATCCCAGGTGCATCACGGCGCCTCGCAATCCCTCGAGGAGTCGGGCATCGCCGAGGAGATCGAGAAATCCGGTCGCTACGAGCCGCTCCGGCCACGAATCTGGAGCATGGATCGCACGACACAGGCCGACGAGATCCGACGCCTCACCTCAGCGGCCGACGTCATGCTCGGCAGCGTGCATGCGGTCACCGAGAGCGGATCGCTGCTCACGGCCTCGGCCAGTGGCAGCCAGCTCGGCCCCTACGTCTCCGGTGCG
>VBMC01000095.1 GCA_005879015.1 Methanobacteriota archaeon | reverse complement strand
GTGGACATCGAAGTTCACGGTTCGAGGGTCCACGATTTGAGATCCAGGTCGGGGAACGGAGAATCGCGCGCTTCGATCGTCGCCAACCAGGCGAGGTCCTCCGGAGACAAGGTCCCGTCCTTGGCCTGCGGCAGCATGGCCCGGAGCCGATCGAAGGCCCCGATATGCTCTTTCATCCGGGCCTCCGCATAATCCTTCGCGGCGACGGTCGTGATCAGGAAGGGCCAATCCGAAGATTCCAGAAGGAGGAGTTCCTGGGCGAGCTGCGTTAGGATTCGACGTACGATCGGTTTCCTCTGTCCTCGAGCCGCCCGAGAAGCCTCGAGGAACGCGTCTTCGGCTCGGTACACTTCCTCCCAGATCCATCGGGTGCCGTCGTTCAGCCACACCCAGTGGTGGCCGCCCTGCCCCCACGAACCCTCCGGAAGGCGAATCGCGGAACGGGGAGGATGCTTAGCTAGAAAGGAGGAAGCGGTCGCCACTTCGACTTGGCCCTCGAGTCGTCGGAGCACGGACTCCAGCCACTGTGGACCTTCAAACCACCAATGGCCAAAGAGTTCCGTGTCGAAAGGCGCCACGACGACGCCTGTGCGACCCGTAGCCTCATGGTATTCCCGAAGAGTGTCGAAGACGAGGGACGTGAAGTGCTCCGCGTGGGCCTCCGCTCGTTCCTTCGCGCCCACCGGATCGTAGGGAACCTTTTCGGCCAAGGGGATGCGCCGGTCGGTGACCCGCCAGTATCGGAGGCCGTCCCTCCCGTGCTTCCGGTGAAATTCCAGGTAGGCGCCGTCTCCAGGATATCCGTAATCCGCGCTCCAGACCTGGACGCTGGACCGCGGGTCCCGCGCGAAAGCCGCCACCTTTCGCCGACGGGACGCGGATATGGCGTATGGTTCGTTCGGAGAAAGGCCCGTTCCCTCGCGGGCAGCGTCGAGTCGTCGTTCCCCCAGCCGGTCTTCGTACGTACCGATCGGAGCTCCTCCAGCGACGAGGTGGGTGTCGACGAAGAAGTACCGGAGGCCCTTTCGGGCCAAGAACTCCTCGAGCCCGGGTCGGAGCCACGCTCGGGCCGGGCCGACGGGACGCGACCAAGTGTATCCTGGCCGGTAGGCGCATTCCGGGAGCCAGATGCCGCGAGGCCGCCGGCCGAATCGACGGCGGTAGCTCGTGATGCCGATCCCCAGCTGGGCCTCGATCGACTCATCCCGACCCAGGAGGGGCAGATATCCGTGGGTCGCGGCGGACACGATGATTTCGATTCGATTGCTCTGTTGCAGACGCTTGAGCGCGGCGAGCAAGTCTCGATTGTACTTCTCAAGGAAGTCCACCTTGGCGGCGTCATAGAACTCGGACCAGGCAACGGCGGCGCCCCGGGCGTGTTCGTCGCCGGAAGTCTCGAACTCTCGCCGGTCCGCGTCCGCGCGACTTGCCCGTTCCTCCAGGTACGCCAGGAACCCGTCGCGGAACCGCGGTGTCGACAGCATCTCGGCGAGGACGGGGGTCACGCCGAGCGTGACGGAGCCTTTACGATCCTCGGCCTCGAGGCGATCCAGGAGCCGGAGGATCGGAAGGTAGCACTCGGCCGCGGCTTCGTAGAGCCACGATTCCCCGTGGGGCCAGCGACCATGACCGAGGACCCATGGTAGGTGCGCGTGAAGCACGAGCAGGAGAGTACCGCGGGGAGTGGGCGACACGGCCCTCTGCATGGATATCCAAGGAAAAACCCTTCGCAAGTACCCCGGCCGGTCAGGCTAGGCCCGGCATCGGGGTACGGGGCTCCGACGAGGACGCACGGAAACAGGTTTAAGTAAGGACCGTCGCGTCCCTTCCGGGCATTCGATGAAGATTCTTTTCGCCTCGGCCGAGGCCTATCCCTTGGCCAAGGTGGGCGGCCTTGGAGATGTCGCGGGAAGTTTGCCGAAAGCCCTGAAGGCCCTCGGCCACGATGTGCGAATCGTCCTTCCTCGATACGGAATGATCAAGGACTCTCTCGAAGACGTAACCCGGTTCGCCGTCGACCTCGGGGCCGCGCGCGAGGAGGCCGGCCTCCGAATGGCGCGGATCGGAGGCGTCCCAGTCTATCTCGTGGACAAACCGGACCTCTACGATCGTCCGAAGGTCTATGAGTATGACGACGACGGGAAGCGGTTCGGATTCTTTTGCAAGGCCATCCTGGACATGCTCCCGGCCGCGGATTTCTGGCCCGACATCATTCACGTGAACGACTGGCATTCGGCCCTCGTCCCCGCATTCCTTCGTTCGACCTCGGCAGGAGATGCCAGGTTCCGGCGGATCGGAACCGTCCTTACAATCCACAATCTCCTCCATCAGGGCCTGTTTTCCCGCGAGCTGTTCGAGTGGCTAGGACTGCCCGGCGACCTGTGGGGCCCCGGGGGAGCCGAGTTTTACGGTCAATTGAATTTCATGAAGGCCGGGATCGTCTCCGCGGACTTCGTGAACACGGTCAGCCCGACGTATGCAAGGGAAATCCAGACGGCGGAATTCGGAGAGCGACTCGACGGCCTCCTCCGCTCCCGCGGCTCGAAGCTCTCCGGAATTCTAAACGGCATCGACTACGACGTATGGAATCCTGCGAAGGATTCGTTCCTGACCCAGAAGTACTCGAAATCCACCCTGGAGAAAAAGCGATCGAACAAGACTGCCCTTCAGAAGGAGGCGAGCCTCCCCGAGGATGCGAAAGCGCCTTTGATCGGATACGTCTCGAGGGTCACGGCGCAGAAAGGGTTCGACATCCTGATCGAGGCGCTTCCGAAGATCCTGGACCAGGGAGTCCAGTTCGTCCTCCTTGGCACGGGGGAGAAGAAGTACGAAGAACCGGTGTCCGAGCTCGCCCGAATAAGGAGCGACTTGATGGTCTGGCTGAAATATGACGAGGCCCTCGCGCATCGGATCTACGCAGGTTCCGATTTCTTCCTGATGCCCTCGAAGTTCGAGCCGTGTGGTCTGGGACAGATGATCAGCCTCCGCTACGGCACGATCCCGATCGTCCGTTCCACGGGCGGCCTGGCCGACACCGTCGTCGACGTGACAGGGGACCCTTCCAAGGGGAACGGATTCGTGTTTCGCGAGTACACTCCCGACGCCCTCCTCGAGGCGGTTCTGCGAGCCGTCGGGTGCTATCACGCCGGACGGGGCTGGAAGACGATCGTCCAACGCGCCATGTCAACCGATTTGTCGTGGAACGCATCGGCCCGCCAGTACGTCGCCCTGTATGAGAAAGTGCGTGCGCGGGTCAGCGCGGCGACCTGATGAGGCTTCAGAACTCGCACAACTCAGTGTGGTTTCTCTGGGAGCTTCGCCCGCTCCCGCAGGATCGCGGCCGCGTCCTCTGGCATGACGGGATTGATGTAGAAGCCGGTCCCTCGTTCGAACCCTGCGGTCTCCGTGAGCCGCGGCGTGATCTCGAGATGCCAGTGGTACTTTGACTCCTTCCGATCGCAGGGAGCCGTGTGAATGTAATAGTTGAAGGGCGGGTCGTCGAGGATCCCGAATATCCGGCCCAGGACGTCCTTCAGGATGCGGGCGAAGGGAGTCCGCTCGTCGTCTGCGATATCCTCGAACGCCATCTCGTGGGCCTTCGGCAGGATCCATGTTTCGAACGGGAACCGGGCCGCGTAGGGGGACAGGCAGACGAACGATTCGTTCTCCGAGACAATCCGCGTCCCCTCCTCGATCTCCGTCTCCGCAATCTCGCAATAGAGGCAGGATCCGCCGGTCGACTCGTAGAAGCGAGTGAGGGAATTCACTTCCTCCATGATCCGCCGCGGCACGATCGGGGTGGCGATCAGCTGCGAGTGCGGATGGGAGAGCGACGCGCCCGCCCTCTCGCCGTGGTTCTTGAAGATCAGGATGTACTTGAACCGCTTGTCGCGGATCAGGTCGAGATACCGCTGCTTGTACGCGATAATGATTTCCTGGACCTGGAACTCGCTCTGCATGGACAGGTGGTCTTCGTGCTCCGGCGTCTCGACGATAATCTCGTGCGCCCCGACGCCGTTCACGCTGTGGAACTGCTGGCTTACCCGGCGATGGACCTCTCCCTCGACCTGCAGCGCC
>VBMC01000011.1 GCA_005879015.1 Methanobacteriota archaeon | reverse complement strand
GAGGCATGGAGGATCTGACAATTCGGACAGCGCGACGCCGCGAGCCAAGACATCTGCGTGCGGTCACTCTCCCCGATCGGCTCCCCATGGAGTCCGAGGAAGTTCTTCGCCCGAAACCACTGGATCCCGGAAGGCCAGTTCTGCGCGCCGAGGAACCCGTCCTCCATCGCCCCGGCGCACTTCGGACAAGCGACCATCGGGAGGGCATGGCCACGCGGGGTCTTGAACCCAAATTGGGAAAGCCCGGCCGAAAGGGGTCGAGGACGGATTCGCCCATCCGAATGTTACCCTTAAGTAAGGGTAACACCATCCCCTTCCCATGCAAGTCGGCTGCGGGTTCCGCGTGAAGGCGGTGCACGGTCAGGACTACGTCTACTTCTGGCACTACGAGGATCGGGACGGACGCTCCCGACAGGTGTACGAATACATGGGACCGCGCCGCTCCTCGGGGACCGCCTCCCGTCTCGTCGCGGCCATGGAGGCCTACTACGCCGCGGCGGGGAACGACCTGCGCCGCCAGCTGGTCGGACACCGAGCGGCCATCGCAGCCCTGTGACGTCCATCCCCTCCCGGGACCCTCGGTTCCCTCAATTTCGAGGGTGCGGCCTGGGTGCGCAGCTTTAATAAGGATGGGCCCTGTAAGCCGCCCATCCGTGCCCTCAAGGGTTCGGATAGTAGGTAGTGAATGGACGAAGACAGAGGCGGCAGACGAGGCGGCTACGACCGTGGCCCGCGTCAGATGTATGACGCGGTGTGCGCGGACTGTGGCCAAGCCACGCAGGTTCCGTTTAAGCCGGACCCCGCGAGGCCCGTCTACTGCCGAGATTGTTTCGCAAAGCGCCGGCCGCGACGGTTCTAGTCAGGAACGGCAGCAGAGCGTTCGAACCCTTTTCCGTTCGAGCTCCACCCGGTCATGCGGCTGGCGCGGAGCTCCCGTTTTTCATTCCTATCCGATCAGAGGATCGACTCGACGTCGGCGGCGTCGGTCACGATCCGGACCTGGGCGACCGGACGTCGGATCCTCCTCCGGCGAGGCCTCTCGTCCGAGGCCCACACGAGCAGATACGTGATCACGGCGGCCACGAGCCCATTGTGGTAGGCGAGCCATTGCCAGTAATAGGGAGACCACCGGAACAGGCTGGACAAAACGAAACCGAAGACGAGGCCACCCGCGAGCGCGACTCCGGCGGCGGCGAATCGCCGCGAGGAGGCGTCCTCAGAATCCACGGGGATCCAGAGAGAAAGGATCCTCAGATAAAGGCTTCCGAACCAAATGCATTCGCCGCGGTGACCGCCCGCTTTTCTCGTCCCCTGGCGCACAGATTCGGCGGGACCGATCGAGATCGCCCGACGTCCCCGGGGCCGGTTCCGAACCACTCGGCCGAACAGGGACCCTGTTCACTAGTCATAAATACTACAGAATCACTATCAAAGTGCTATGGAATCCTCGCTGACGGTCAAGTTTCGTGGGGCCGAAGCGGAGCTGCTCGACCGGCTCGTCCGATCCGGACTATTCGCAACGAAGTCCGAGGCCCTTCGCGCCTCCTTGGTCAAGTACGGGGCGGACCTGGGGCTCCTCCGCCCCCGCGACCTCTGGGCCGCCCTCGACGCGCAACCGCGCCGACGCGTCTCGGCCGCGAAACTTCGGGAGCAGGTCCGGAAGGCCGAGGATGCCGACTAAGGCGGTCCTCGACTCGAACGTGTTCCTGTTCGGCTTCGAACGACCGCGATCGAATTCCCATCGGATCCTGGAGAAGCTGGCGGCGGGGGAGCTGCGTGGGGTGGTCACGGACCGCATCGTCCGTGAGGTCATCGGATACCTTCGGAAGTACTACGGCAAGGATCTCGCGGTCCAGTTCCGGGGTTACATCCTGTCGACCTGTGATCTCATCCTCGAGGCGGATCTCGATGTCAGGAGCGACTTGGTCTTCCTCGTGGGCGAGAAGGATGCGGGGGCCCTCGCCGCAGCTCGCGCCCTAGGCCTCGCCCGCCTCGTGTCCACGGATCGGGACTTCGCGAGGGCGCCGGAGCGGCGCACGCCTCGGGAGTTCCTCGTCGAACTGCGCGAGAAGCCGGCCCCTTCGGACGAGTGAGCCGCCTGTGCGATCACGGGGGTGTTCTCGTGGACGCTCATCGCCGGCGATGCGCTCGCAACGCGGGATAGAGCAGATAGATCGTCACGCTCGGCACCAGGATGCTGTCATACGCAATCATCTGCCAATCACGCGCAGACCAATGCAAGGCCACGTTCAGTGCTACCTCTACGGCAATCCCCGCGAGCAACAAGGTCACCGCGATCGCGACTCGCGACAAGGGGATGTCCGAAGGGTCCACGACCTGAGATTGGCCGAAGGACGCTAAAAGCCTCGGCACCCCGGTCCCCAACCTTATTTCGTTCTCTTGGCTACCATGCCGCCGATGGACCGCCTCGAGGTCGCGAAGGGCGTCGAAGCGACCCGAGACTTCGCCCTCCTCTTACGGGATGAACGAGCCCTCGTGATCTCGGACCTCCATCTCGGATTCGAAGGCGCCCTCGCCGAGCAGGGTGTCTCGATCCCGCGATTCCAGCGCCGTGTGATCCTCGAGCGCCTCGGTCAGATGTTCGACCGGACGAAGGCGGAACAGGTGATCATCGCCGGGGACTTCAAGCACGAGTTCTCCAAGAACCTGGTCGACGAATGGGTCGAGGTGAAGCAGGTCCTTCGGTTCATCCGTGACCGCGCGAAACCGGTGCTCGTCCGCGGGAATCACGACAACTACCTCGCGACAATCCTCGGGGATCTCAACCTCCCGCTGAACGCCCGCGCGGACGTCGGCGGGTACACGATCGTCCACGGACACGAGGAGGTGTCGACCCTCCATCCCATCGTCATGGGCCACGAACATCCCGCGGTGAAGTTGAAAGACGAACTCGGGGCGACCGTGAGCGTCCCCGCGTTCCTCGTTACGGAGCGGCTCGTCGTCCTGCCCGCCTTCAGTCCGCTCGCCCTCGGTGTCGATGTGTCCTCGTATCCGTATCTCTCGCCGATCCTGAACCGCACGCCGATCGACGACGCGCGAGTGATCGGCGTCGACGAGAAGGAAGGCCTCCTCGACTTCGGTCCGGTGAGCCGGCTCAAGTCGATCCGAGGCGCGTTGCTCATGAAGTGACGGGCCGCATCAGGACGAAGAAAATCCTTTTGGCCTCCTTGTGCTTGCTGCCGTAATGGTCGCGGACATCGAGATCGCTCAGGCGGCCAAGATGCGCCCGATCCTCGATGTCGCCGCGGATCTCGGACTTGGCAAGGACGACCTCGTCCTCAAGAGTGACTCCATCGCGAAGATCCGGCTCACCGCCGTGGAGCGGGCCCGGAAGGCCCGCCAGGGGAAGTTCGTCCTCGTCACCGGCACGACCCCGACCCGATATGGAGAGGGCAAGACCCTCACCACGGTCGGACTCGGGCAGGCCCTGAATCGCCTCGGGACGAAGGGCATTATCGCAGTTCGCGAGCCGTCCCTCGGGCCCGTGTTCGGCACGAAGGGCGGGGCGACGGGCGGCGGCCGATCCCAGGTCCTCCCGATGGAGGAGATCAACCTGCACTTCACGGGCGACATCCACGCGGTTGGCGCCGCGAACAATCTGGTCGCCGCGATCCTCGACGCGCACATCTTCCACGGGAACGAACTGAACATCGATCCCACGCGGGTCCTCTTCCCGCGGTGCCTGGACATGAACGACCGCCAGCTGCGCAACATCGTCACGGGCCTTGGCGGACCGAAGCACGGGGTCCCGCGGGAGGACGAGTTCGTGATCACCGCCGCGAGCGAGGTGATGGCGATCCTCTGCCTCGCGGAAGGGATCCCGGACCTCAAGGCGCGCCTCGAGCGCATTGTCGTCGCGTTCGACCGCGAGCAACGGCCCGTGAAGGTCGGAGACCTGTATGTGCACGGCGCCTCGGCGATCCTCCTGAAGGACGCCCTCATGCCCAACCTTGTGCAGACACTCGAAGGTACGCCGGCCCTT
>VBMC01000010.1 GCA_005879015.1 Methanobacteriota archaeon | reverse complement strand
GCTGAAGAAGGGCTCGATCCAACTATGCCTGCTCGCGCTCCTGAACAAGGAGGAGAAGTACGGGTTCCAGATCCTCCACGAGCTGCGCGACCGGTCCAACGGGTTCTTCGATCTCAAGGAGGGAACCCTGTATCCCGCGTTGCGACGTCTCGAGGAGCGGGGGTTCGTCCAGAGCCGATGGCAGGAGCCGACGAGCGGGATGCCTCGGAAGTACTACCGGCTGACGGACCGCGGCCGGACCGCGCTCCGGGAGGCATTGGCCGTGTGGGACGCGATGACCCAGGGCGCCGAGCGCGTCCTCGAGGGAGCCCGATGACCGCGGACGACGACTACCTCGGGCAGGTGCGTCGGGCGATGATAGGCATGGCCGGTCCGGTCCGCGACGACATCTTGCAGGAGCTTCGCGGCCACATCGCCGAGTCCGCGGCTGCGAACGGGGGCAACGTCCATACATCCCTCGAGGCCCTCGGATCGCCGCGGGACGTGGGTCGCCATTACCGTGAGATCTACGGTTACGGGACTCCGTTCAAGATCGTGTTCGCCGCAATCGCGTTCCTGCTCGCCATCCCCTCGGTGCCAGTCCTCGTCATTGGGCCGGAGACGGTGTTCCCGTTCACGCTCTCGATCGTCTTCGTCGTTGCGGCCGCGGCATGGATTCTATGGGTCGGCGTCGCTGCGGGAACCCAGGCCGGGATCGTGGCCGGCGTTGCGGGAATGGTCGGGCGGATCTCCGCCTTTGGCGCCGTAGCCTTCCGGGAGTCCGGAGCCATCACGAGCGCCGGGGGCCTGGGATTGCTTGTTGCGGTGTCCCTCTTGTTCGTCCTGCTGGGATGGATTCCCGGCACCGCTAAGAAGGCCTGGTCGAGCCCGCGCGCTGAGCTCTAGAGACCCCGCCACTTGCGTACGATCTCATTGTGGTCGAAGGCCATCCGCGGCGGGTCGTCGGGATTCACGAGGACGATCGCGGCTGCATCGCTCCCCGCCGTGGGCCGACCCCCGATCGCCTCCAGGGCGTAGGCAATCGTGACCGTGTGGCCGCGAGGGTCGCGACCAGGATCCGAGAACACGCCGACTAACCGAAGGACCTTCGTCTCGAGCCCAGTCTCCTCCCGGACCTCTCGGACGACCGCCTCGAGGGTCGTCTCGCCGAGCTCGACGAAGCCGCCCGGAAGGGCGGGCATACCGCGAAACGGTTCGTTGCCGCGACGGATGGCAACCAGCCTCCCGTCGACCAAGACGAGGCCGTCGACCGTGACGGCGGGGTGCGACCGTTCCATCATTCGTTCACTCGAGGGACGGCATTCGGATGTCGTGGTCTTTCGCGAAGCGGACCGCTTCCGGGTATCCGGCGTCCGCATGTCGCACGACACCCATCCCCGGGTCCGTCGTGAGGACCCGGCCGATCCTTCGGTCCGCGTCCTCCGTGCCGTCGCACACCACGAGGGCACCCGCATGGGTCGAGTACCCGATTCCCACCCCTCCCCCGTTGTGCACCGCGACCAGGTCCGCCCCAGCCGCGGTGTTCAGGAGGGCGTTCAGGATCGGCCAGTCCGCAATCGCGTCGGACCGATCCCGCATCCCCTCCGTCTCGCGATAGGGAGACGCGACCGAGCCGGCGTCGAGATGGTCCCGCGTGATCACGATCGGGCCGCTCAACTCGCCGGAGGCTACCATGCGGTTGATCGCTCGTCCGAATTGGGCTCGCTCTCCGTATCCGAGCCAGCAGACCCGGGCGGGCAGGCCTTCCCACGGGAGGAACTTCTCGGCAAGACGGATCCAGCGAGCCAAGGTCTCGTCCTTGGGGAACTCGCGCAGCACGACGCTGTCCGTCTTAATGATGTCGTTCGAGTCACCCGTCACCGCCACCCAGCGGAAGGGACCCCGGCCTTCGGCGAACAGCGGGCGTATATAGAGGGGGACAAAACCCTGGAACGCGAACGCGTCCGCGACCCCCGCCTCCTGCGCCTGTCCTCGGATGTTATTCCCATAATCGAAGACCACGCTACCGGCCCGGAGGAAGTCGAGCATCGCCCGGACGTGAATCGCGATCGACTCCCGGGACCGCTGCAGATATTCCTGCGGATCGCGAGTCCGGAGCTCGGCCGCTGACTCGACCGTCAGACCCTTTGGAATATAGCCCCCGAGCGGATCGTGCGCGCTCGTCTGGTCCGTCACCACGTCCGGTCGGATCCCCCGCCGTGCGAGTTCGGGATGGACCTCCGCGCAATTGCCGACCAGGCCGATTGAGAGCGCCGTTCCCGCCGATTTCGCGGCGAGGGCCATCTCGAGAGCCTCATCGAGATCGGAGACGAGCCGGTCGCAGTACTTGTTCGCCACGCGGCGGCGGATGCGCGCTTCTTCGACCTCGACATCGAGGCAGACGCCCTCGTTCATCTTCACCGCCAAGGGCTGCGCGCCCCCCATGCCACCCATTCCGCCTGTCAGGACGAGTCGGCCCTTCAACGAGCCACCGAAATGCTTTCGGGCACATGCGGCGAAGGTCTCGTAGGTTCCCTGGACAATCCCCTGGGATCCGATGTACGACCAGCCTCCCGCGGTCATCTGCCCGTACATCGTGAGGCCGAGCGCCTCGAGTTCGTGGAACGTCTCCCAGTTCGACCATTTCGGGACCAGATGCGCGTTCGCGATCAGGACCCGCGGGGCGTCTCGGTGGGTTTTGAAAACGGCCACGGGCTTGCCGCTCTGTACGATTAGGGTCTCGTCGTCGCGGAGGCTCATGAGCGAATCGACGATACGGTGGAACGCCTCCCAATTGCGAGCCGCCTTGCCCGTCCCTCCGTAGATGATCAGTTGGTCCGGCTTCTCCGCGTTCTCGAGGTTGTTCTCCAGCATCCGGAGGATGGCCTCTTGCCGCCAGCCCTTGCACCGCAGTTTCGGTCCGCGGGAGGCCTTGATCCGTTCCATTCAGGCGACGATACACCCTGAGCGGACTTGAGCCTTTCCCACTTCGCCAGGCCGGCGACAAGGATTTCGTTCAGAGTCGTTCGGTGACGACCGCCATCGCTTCGTGGCCGATTTCGTCCGCCCGTTTCAGGAGTTGCTCGACTCGTTCCTCCGCGTTCGATCGGAACGTCTCATCGCGAATGGACGCCAGATTCACCGCGCAATTCAGGCTCGCTCCCCGGATCGCCGATTCCGCGAGTAGGATGGCGACGGCCGCGTCGGTCGTCGCGTTGCGGTTCCCTTTCTTCACGGAGGCCTCGGCCAGCTCCAATGCCTCCACGCAGAGCTCCATGGTCTCCAGCGGGACATCGGTTGCCTTGCGGTAGGCGGCCTGCATGGCGTCCACCCGTGCGGCTTTTTCTTTCTCGGACGATTTCGGCATTCGCATCGCGGTGATCACGCTTTCGTAGGCCCGCGCGTCCTCGTCGATCAACGTCTCGAGCCGTCCCTGGATGACCTTTCCTCGGCTCTCGATTTGCGCGAGTTCGGACTCGACGCCTTCGTATCCGGCCTTCCCGCGAGCGAGACCTGCGACCATACGGCTCAGGGCCGCGGACAGCGCGCCCGCGAGAGCCGAGACGCTTCCCCCTCCCGGCGTGGGAGTCGGTGCCGCGACCGCGGCGAGGAACTCTTTCACCGTCGTATCCTTCACTCCCACAACCGGGCCTCCAGGATCTGTTCGCGATGGAACCGGGCGAGCTTGAAATGTTGGGTGGCGCCCACGAGGACCGCGTCGAGCGGCACCAATCCGATGATTTCGCTCTCGACGATCTCCACGCGTTCTTTCGTCGCAAGCTCCCGGATCGCATCGAAGGCTTGGACGAGCGAGGTCTTGCGGTAGTCGGTCATATTCATCGACACTTGCACAAGGCCTCGGTCGGCGAGTTCAAAGCCTTTCGCTCGCACGGCGGGCAGCCCGCCGTCGCTTTCTCGAATCGCCTTCGCAATCCGTTTCGCGACCGTCACGTCCTTCGTGCCGAGATTCACATTCCATGCGATCAACACGGGCCGCGCGCCGACGATGCATGCACCCGCCGTC
>VBMC01000009.1 GCA_005879015.1 Methanobacteriota archaeon | reverse complement strand
CATGGACTACGTCGTCCTGATCCGCGCGAAGAATCGCTTGGACTTGAACCGCATCGTCTACAAATTGATCTCGATGAAGGACATCGAGCGGTCCGACACGCGGATGGTCATGGAGCGGATCAAGGAAGATATCGCCGTGCCGACGGATTAAGAACGGATCGAGTCCGCCCTCCTACGTCCTCCGATTCCCCCGGCCGCGACGAGAGCGCTTGTAATCTTCCTCCAAGGCCGAGGCAAATCTCCTCCATGCCCGCGTCGAGGAAGCTTCGTGCCCCGCCTTCGTGAGCTTCGGTCCCGGTCCGTGGGGCCTCCGTTTCCATCGGAGGTCGAGTCGGGTTCGGCCTTCGGGGAGACCGGAGAGGACGTAGTCGGCCACCACGTCGCGATTGTTGCCGATGCCGTCCATGTGCCAGCGGTTCGGCGGGCGCAGAGAGACGACCGCCCTCGACCAATCCCAACCGTCCTTGGACTCGTCAAGATCTTCGAAAACGACGGCCCGCGGGGTTCGTTCGATAATCTTCCGCTGGTACGTTTCTTTTTCTAGGGCCGCGTCCCCCGGCGTGTAATCGGTGCACCACGCGAACACGAAATCGATTGGAGCTCGGAACGACACGAGGATGCGGTACTCTGGACCCGGCCACGTGGACCCTGCGTTGCGCGGTTTCATCGTCTCGCTCCCCGAGTGGACCATTCGTTCAAGAAGCTAGTGGTTCCACGGATCCGGAGTGGGTCGGGACGAAACCGAATGTGCGGATTCGTATTGAATCGGTCCGGACCGACAGGTAGCTAAGGTTCGGTCGGCGTCCGTTTCCCCTTTCGTCGGCGTCGGAGCAAAAGGACCGTGATCGCGATGGCCAAGGCGAGGACCAGAAGGAACAACGGGAGGCCCGCCAAGGGTCCGAAGGGGCTGAACGGGTTCGTGTCGATGGAGACGGACCGCGTCTGCGTCTCCTTGTTGCCAGCGACATCGGTCGCCCGAACGGCGAAGGTATGGACGCCATCCGCGAGGGCGAGAGTCACGTTCGTGGCGAAGCCTACCGTCTGGAAAGGCCCGCCGTCGACTTGGATCTCATATCCCGCGATGCCGGATCCTGCATCGGATCCGGTCCAGGTCACCGGGAACGAGGACGTGGTCATCCGCGAGGGGTCCTCGAGGCTGAGCACAGGTGGCGCCGTGTCGACACTCACGTTCAGATACTGATTTCGTCCCGGAGGACTGCTGGAGGCGTCGAAGGCGTAGTACGCCAGGCTGTGTTTCCCGTCGTGCAGGGTGAGCGGCGCGGTGTAGTTCAGCCAGCCGCCGTCGTCCACGACGTAATGGATCCATGCGACGAACGGCAGCGAATCCGACGCCGTGAGGGCCACGGTCACATCGGAGATGTACCAGCCGTTCGTCCCCAACGTGCCTTCCACGCCCACGGTTGCGCCGGGAGTGCCCGTGGGCTTTGGCAACGCTATCGTGGTGAAGCTCATGATCCCGCCCGTCGTGAAGCCGTGGCCGGTCGCCCAGGCATCGAAGTAGTAGGTCGTGTTCGGGTTCAAGTCGGTGACGAGACTGGCGTAGGCGCCGGCCGCATTCGCCGGCCCCATCGTCCAGTTCGTCGCTCCGGACAGGGTCGGATCCAACCCATACCGGAATCCAACGATGACGGTCGTCGCTTCTCCGAGGTTGCGAAGGTCCCCATGTAGGGTCGCGCGAACGTCCTCGACCCCCGTGGCAGCTTCCGTGAGAACGCCGGGAGTCGACCGGGCCACCGTGAGGTCCTTGCTCGCGGTGGCAATCTGGCCGCTCGCATCGTGGATCGTCAGGTTGACTCGGTACACGCCTTCGGAGGAATAGACATGGCTCACGCGGTCTCCGGTCATGGTCGATTGGTCCCCGAGTTGCCAGGAATAGTCGTACGGGCTCAGTCCTCCCGAGGCCGATCCAACGAAATTGACGGGTTCATCCGCAAACGATCTCGATGGCGGGGTGAACCCGGCGGATAGGACTCCAATTACCTGGACATGGATCGTCACATGATTGACGGTCGCACCTGCGGTTCCGGAGATGCTGACGTCGAAAGAGCCCGCGGCTGAGGAGGTCATCGAGCACGCGGAGGTCTCGCCGCCACTGATCACGGAAGGCGAACAGACGGCCGTCACACCCGCCGGGTTCGAGGTCGCGTCTAGGGTCACGGCTCCTTGGAAACCGTGTTGCGGTTGCAGGCTGACGTTGGACATCGCGCTTCCGCCCGCGATGAAGGAGAGGCTCCAAGGGGAGGCGGACAGAGAGAAGTCCGGTGGCGACCCGACGAAGAACTCCGACATGTTCCGCGCGCCCGAATCGTTCGCATTCAAGGGCGGCAGGTTCCAGTTCGCCTCGACGGTCGAGAGGTGCGAGAAGTGATTGTACGACACGGAGGAGGTGTAACCGAGTTTGGCAGCGGGCCCGGAACAGACTGTGTAGATGGCCGGTGTGCCGCGGCCGTTGGCGGCCTCGTCGAAGGTGATGAAGAGCGCGGCCCGTTCCGTCGTGAAGACCGTGCTCCCTAGGATTTTCGGGACCAGGGTGGACAGATATGCGTCGCCTGCGGCAACGGGGCAGATGTCCATGTCGTTGCACACGTTGGGCGTGAGCCACATGTAGTTCGAGGCGCTCGACGCGGAGCCGAGGTCGTCCAGAAGGGCGCTGTCGTCGATCCCCGCCGGGACGACGCGGGCGCACCGCGTCGCATTCGCGACGATGTCGCCGTAGTATGCGAACGGATTGTGTCGGATGACATAGCCCGTCCCCGCGGGGCTCCCACAATCCGACGTCATGTTCTCCATGTACGCCTTCCATGTGAGCCCGGCGTCGACGAGGCGGTCCACGATGTTGGGCGACTGCCATGCAAGCCGGGTGCAGGCGTCCGAGTTCGGATTCGGGTTTTCCGTGCAGCCGAACGTCGAGGCTCCGGTGAGGCACAAGTAGTCGAGAAGGCTCTTGCCGCATGGGCTGGGGCTGTAATTCGTGGCAAGGCCCGACGCGTTCGCGAGTTGCGTCTCGAAGGGTGCGCTGCCGCCGCAATACGTCAGGATGTCACAGATCCCGTGATTCTCCATGAGGATGCTGACGACGAAGTCGAAGTAGGTGCCCCCGGGCGGTGTCGCCAGGAGGAACATGGGAGAGGCGTGTTCGGAGCGACCTGAGACGGCAAAGGCCGAAAGGCCCACGAGGACGGCGACCGCGCAAGCTGCGACGCTAATAACCATGTGCTCGAGCCCTCCCCCTTCCATCGGCTCAGGAAGGGATTCGTATCGCGTACCTTAGAGCTTACGGTCCGCTCTCCGGATTCGCCGCCGGTATCAAGGATGATTGCACCCTCCGAAACCGTCGGGGAGTCCAGCCCCACCGGCGTGATACGAAACCTCGGGGAGCGTCCCCGCAGATTGGTCCGCAGCCCGGAAAAGGCCCTTGGACTGCCCTAACTATATAACGGACTATCTGCGTCGGGTCGAAGCCGGCGTCGTGTGCCACGCCTCCGGCCCTCGGTGGTGTTCCTTCGGCGAACTACAAGATTGAGAACGTCGTCGCGTCGACTTCCCTCGGGAAGGAGCTCGACCTGCAAGCGATCGCCCTCGTTCTCGGCGGGGCCGAGTACGAGCCGGAGCAGTTCCCCGGGCTGATTTATCGTCTCAAGGAGCCGAAGACCGCGATCCTGCTCTTCCGGAGTGGGAAGGTCGTTTGCACGGGGGCCAAGAGCCTCGAGCACGTGAAGACCGCGATCGACCTCGTGGCG
>VBMC01000008.1 GCA_005879015.1 Methanobacteriota archaeon | reverse complement strand
TGGCCGACCGAGCCGAATCCGACCTTCGCGGCCGTCCGCGAACTGCTCGGAACCCACGGAACGATGACGCCTTCGAAGGATCTCGCCCAGGTGCGAGAGGCCGTGCGCCTCGTGCGAACCGATCCGGAGGCGAAGGCCCTCGGCGACCCGGATGCCGTCTTCAAGGCGCTCGACGTAGCGGACTTCGACCATCGCGAGGTCGTGAAGAAAGAATTCCCGGTCCGGTTCGCCAGCCTTGAGGAACTCGTCCGATTCGCGGCGTCGTACGGTTGGTACGAACGGGAGCTGAAAGAAATGAATCCCGAGCGTCGGGCGGCGTTTGATCAGGAACTCGCCGACCGGCTCCGGCCATTCATGCGATCCGACGGCGTGCACGACACATGGAAAGTGCACGTCTTCGTGGCGCGTCGGGACTAGGGATGAACAGGGGCCGAAACCCTATATACGCGGCGCCTCAATGAAACGGCGCGCATGGCCGATGAGCCGATCATCCGCGGGATTGATGCCCACAAGACCTACAACTCAGGCCCTGTGACGGTCCACGCACTTCGCGGCGTGAACCTCGAAATCCCGCGCGGCGAAATGGTCGCGATCATGGGTCCGTCCGGCTGCGGCAAGACGACCCTCCTGAACTGTTTCTCGGGCCTCGACGACCTCACGTCCGGGGACGTTCAGATCGAGGGCGTCTCTCTGTCCGGCATGGACGACGATGCGAAAAGCCGGTACCGCTCTCGCCGGATGGGGTTCGTGTTCCAATCATACAACCTCCTGCCCGTCCTCACGGCCGCCGAGAACGTCGAGCTGCCCCTTCTCGTGGCGAAGGTCCCCGCGAAGGACGCCCGCCGAAAGGCCCTTGTCCTCATGGAGCAGGTCGAGCTCAACGGATGGGCCGGACACAAACCCGCACAACTCAGCGCAGGACAACAGCAGCGGGTCGCGATCGCCCGCGCCCTCGTGAACGACCCCGCAATCGTGTGGGCGGATGAACCGACCGGCAACCTCGACTCGGAGACATCGGCGCAGATCATGGATCTCCTGGTCCGCTTGAACCGCGAGCAACGGCAGACCCTCGTCCTCGTCACCCACGACGCGATCGTGAGCTCGCGGGCCCATCGGATTCTCCGGATGCGGAACGGACAGATCGTCGAAGAGACGCGGAGCGCCTGAGCCACATGGCCCTCCCGGAAATCGCCTTGTTGGCGGTCGTCGTGGGCATCGTCCTAGCCGGCCTCTTGCTCGCGGCTCGGCCTCTCCTCGCACGACTCGCGGCGCGGAACATCCGACGCCGGCCGACACGCGTGGTCATCGTGATCCTCGGGCTTCTCGTCGGCACGGCGGTCATCTCCTCCAGCCTCGTCGTCGGCGATACACTGAGTTACATCTTCCTCGAGGACGTCTACGTCCGACTCGGTGCCGTCGACGAAATTGTCTCGAACGAGTTCGGCGGCCAACTCTTCTCGTTCGCGGAGACGAACCTCACCCAGATTCGCGCGGACATGATTACCGCAAGAAGCCCCGTGGACGGAGTCGCTCCCACCTTGCTGAAGGTGATGCCGGTCCGAAACGTCGCGGGCAACAAGGGAAACCAGCAGATCACGATCATGGGGCTGAACGCCTCGTATGAAGGGGCGTTCGGTCCGCTCACGACGCGCGACGGACGATCGCTCGACACAGGCGCGCTCCGACCGGACGACGTATTCGCGAACGCTCGTGCCTCGGCCGACCTGAACGCGACCCCCGGTCAGAACCTCACCCTGTTCTACGGGACGACGAACCAGACGCTCGTCCACGCCACCGTGGCGGACATCGTCCGCGATGAGGGTACCGCCTCCTACGAAAGGCGAGCCATCCTCTTCATGGATCTCCGGAGAGCGCAATCCGCGTTCAACGAGAACGGCTCCATCAACCTGATCCGGGTCTCGAATGTCGGCGGGGTCGTGGACGGCGTCGCCGTCTCGGACCAGGTCACACAGGATCTCCGTCTCAGTATCGCGAGCCACCATCTGGCCCTCCGCGTCCAAGATGCGAAGGCGAGCGGAATCGCACAGGCGGTCCAGATCGGTCGCGCCGCGACGGAGCTGTTCCTGGTCATGGGCGCCTTCGGGATCCTGGCGGGCATCCTCCTCATCGTGAACATCTTCGTCATGTTGGCCGAGGAGCGCAAGCCGGAACTGGGGATCGCCCGCGCGGTCGGCTTCCTCCGCCGAGACCTGCTCACCGCCTTCGCGCTCGAGGGGACGTTCTACGCGATCGTCGCGGCGGCGCTCGGTGCCCTCGCCGGATTGGGCCTCGGATACGTGATGATCTACTTCTTCGACCGACTGGTGCCACACGGTGACGTCGTCGTCACGTTCCACTTCGATCCCACGTCCGTCATCACGGCCTTCGTCGCGGGGACCGCGCTCACCTGGGTCACAATCCTCCTCGCGTCCTGGCGCGTAAGCCGCCTGAACATCGTCCGTGCGATCCGGGACCTGCCGGAGCCTGGGACGCCGGAGCGATCACGCGACTTCCTCATCGCCGGGATCCTCACGAGCCTGGCCGGCCTCGCACTCACGGCCTGGGGCTTCCTCACGGATACGGGAATCGGGAAAATCCCGGGGCCACCGGTGCTCGCGATCGGTCTCGGAGTCGCAGCGGCCTCCAGGGGATGGGCGCGCATCGCGTTGACCCTGGCATCCCTCTTCAACCTCCTCTGGATCCTCACTCCCGTCGGCCTACTGAACCAGCGGACGGACAACGTGTCCGTCGCATTCGTGATGACGGGGATCATCCTCGTCGGTTCGGGCATCCTGATCGCGGTGTTCAACGTGAGTGAGGTACTGCGCGCGCTCTTGCGACGCGCCAGCCGCGGGGCGGGCCGGCCGGTCCTGACGACCGCGGTCTCCTACCCGACGGAGAAGCGCTTTCGAACCGGGATGACCGTCGCGATGTTCGCCCTCATCCTTTTCATGGTCACCCTCATCTCGATGGTCCAGGGCCTCCAGGCCTCGAGCCTCGACACGTTCGTGCGGCAGCAGTCCGGCGGATACGACGTGATCGCATACACGACCTCATACGGCGAGATCCCGAACTTCCGCCAGATGTTGCAGCAGAACTTCAGCGACCGATTGTTCCTGGGCGGGTGGAGCGGGGTGTCGAGCGCTAGTGTGTTGCCTGCGAAGGTCCAATCGGTCGGAGGGAACCGGTCGTACGACTACACGCTCTGGGGCGTCGACAATTTCCTGCTCCGGAGCAACGGGTACGGCTTCACGAGCTTCCTGCCATCGTACGTGAATGCGTCGACGGGCCTGCGGGAGGACCTGACGACCCGGGAGTCGGTCTGGCTCTCCCTCCGGTACAACCACACCCTCGCCATCGTGGACCGCAGCGCCGCAGGGCCGAACCAGTTCGTGCCGGACGAGAGCCGCCTTCGGGTAGTCCCGGGGGATCGGATTCGGGCGCTCGATGGCGCGGGACACACCGTCGACCTGACGATCGTCGGCGTCCTGGAGCAGGCACTCCAGTTCACGTCCGGCGTCTTTGTGGACCAGGATGTCGTGCGGGCCGTCTTCCCGGCCCAGGAGCGGTACACGGCATATTTCTTCCAAATGGACCCGACCGTCGACGTCGGCGCTTTCCGGGCCGATCTCGAACGGGTCTTCTTCCCGTACGGATTGCAGACGATCGACATCCGCGAAGAGATCGGCCGAGCCTTCGACGCCTCGCAGCAGGTCCTCACGTTGATGGAGGCATACCTCGGAATCGGACTCCTCGTCGGGATCGCGGGTCTCGCGGTAATCACGCTCCGAGCGGTCGTCGAGCGTCGCACACAGATTGGTGCCCTTCGAGCCATCGGCTTCACCCGCCGGATGGTCCTCTCCGTGTTCCTGCTCGAGATCGCGCTGATTGCGGTCCTCGGTGTCGGAATCGGGGTCGCCCTGGGGATCGTCTTCGCGTACAAGGTCTACC
>VBMC01000007.1 GCA_005879015.1 Methanobacteriota archaeon | reverse complement strand
GAACGTGTGCCCGACCTACGGCGTCACGGGCGGCCACGTGTTCGGCCACATCTATCCTTGTCCGATCGGCATGCCTTGGACCGCGAACGTCCACGGCCTCGAGGAGGCATCCTTCGCCCACCTCTGCGTCTCGTGCGGCCTGTGCCACGAGATCTGCCCCGTCGACATCGACATCCCGTTGATGATCGCGAAGGTGAAGGACCAGGACGTCGAGGCGCACGGGCAGCCGACCGCGGAGCGGTTCTTCATGGCCTCTGAGGCGTTTGCGAAGGTCGCCTGTCTGTCGGCTCCCGTGGCGAACCGCTTGCTGCGGCGGGGATCCTTACGCATCCTGATGGAGTGGGCCGTGGGCGTCGATCGTCGGCGGACGTTGCCGGCCTTCGCCCACCGAACCTTGCGGTCTCGGTTCCGGCCCACTGAAGGGACGGCCGGTCGGGTCGGCAAAGTGGCGTTTTTCCCGGACCTGTACGCGGAGTACAATAACCCCGACCAGGGACTGCGGGCGATTGAGATCCTCGAGCGACTCGGTTACTCGGTCATCATCCCGGACGTCCAGTGGAGCGGCATGCCCTACGTCTCGTACGGTCGGCTCGGGAAGGCGTCGAAGCTCGCCGCGGAAAACCTGCGGGTCCTCGGGCCGCTCGTGGACGACGGGTACGACATCGTTTCGACGGAGCCCACGGCCGTCTACATGCTTCGCAAAATCTACCCAAAGCTCATCGAAGGAGACCTCGCGTCGAAGGTCGCGACCCATTCCCGCGGCTTCTTCGAGTTCATCGATCCACACCTCACGAAGCTCTCCCTTCGACCGACCACCGACGCCGCCGGGCTCGTCGGATTCCACATCCCCTGTCACGATCGAGCGCTCTCCTCCGGCCTCCCGGCGATGCGGTTCCTCGAGCGCGCCTCGTATCGGGTCCGGCCCGTGGAGACGGGCACCTGTTGCGGGATTGCCGGGACCTTCGGGATGAAGGGCGGATGGCTCGGATACGACTTGTCGATGGCGGTCGGGGAGAAGCTATTCGAACAGTTCCGGGGGAGCGGGTGCGACCTCATCGCGACCGAGAGCAGCGTCTGCACCCTTCAGTTGCAGGACGGACTGGGGCGGCCGGTTCGACACCCGCTCGATTTGGTCCGCGTCGAAGGGCCGGCCTAGGTTCACGCGGCCTCGACGTACTTCCCCGGATTGAGGATGCTCTTCGGGTCGAAGAGCTGCTTGATTCCCTTCATCAGCCGCAACGCCTCCTCGGCGCCGTGCGCCTGCATCTGTTCGCGCATGAGGGCGGCCTTCTGGACCCCGACCCCATGTTCCCCGGTGATCGTCCCTCCGACGCGGATCGCGTACCGGCAAAGATCCTGGGAGGCCGCGGTCGCGGCGGCCCGACTTGCGGAGTCCGTCCGGTCGAACAGGATTGTGGGGTGGACGTTCCCGTCTCCGGCATGGCCCAAGGTCGGCATGCGAAGCCCATGCCGGGTCGCGACTTCCTTGACGAGGGCCAGGTACTCGGCGAGGCGGTCGATCGGGACCGTCACATCCTCGATCTGGACCCCCGAGGCCAATTCCTTGACGGCCAAGTACGCGTGACTCCGGACGGAATAGAACCGTTCCGCTTCAGCTTCGTCCACGGCGCGCGAGAAGCGTCGAGCCCCGTGCGCCCGAAAAATGGCTTCCGCGTCGCCCACGAGGGGTTCGTCCAGATCGACTAAGAGGGTCGCTTCGGCGTCCTCGAAATTGGTGTGGAATGCGGCGTTCACGGCGAGGACCGTCTCGCGGTCCATGAATTCCATCAGGTTGGCCATGACCTGCCGACGGCGGAGCTCCTCGATCGCGCGGCCCGCGGAGGGCCAATCGTCGAAGGTCACGAGCATCCGAACGAACGGCACAGAAGGAACGGGGAGGATCTTCAGATGGGCCTCTGTCACGACGCCCAAGGTCCCCTCGCTTCCGATCATCAGATGGACGAGGTCGTACCCGACACGGTTTTTGGCCAGCGGTTCGCCGAGCGTCACCGTCCGTCCGTTTGCGAGCACGACGCGGAGGGCGAGCACCCAGTCCCGCATCGTTCCGTAGCGTACGCATCGCATGCCGCCGGAGCTCTCCGCGATCGCGCCGCCGACCGTGCACAGGAAGCTGCTCGCCGGGTCCGGCGGGAAGAAGAATCCCTCCTTCCGGAGCGCCTCGTTGAGGTCGTCGAGCACGACGCCGGCCTGAACCTGGACGTACCAGTTCACCGGGTCGATCCTCAGGATCCGGTTGAACCGCTGCATGTCCAGGATGATCGCCCCGTCGAGGACGACGGCCCCCGTGAGGCTGGTCCCGGCCCCGCGGGCGACGACGGGCACGCGACGGCGGGTGGCGACCTCGAGAATTCGGCCGACCTGATCCTCCGTCGAAGGGCGAGTGACGACCGCCGGCGTGGCCTCGAAGTCCGCCATGTCCTTACGAAACGCCTCGAGGGCACCGGGCTCCGTGAGGACGTTTTCCGCGCCGACAATCGCACCCAGTTCCGAGGCCAAGCCGAGAACACGTGAACGCCCGGGCATCGAGGGAAGTAAACCGCATGCCGCCCAAAAGGACTTGGACCGCTTGCCTTGGGATCGCCCCGCGGGTCCACTCGGGCGGCATGTGTTCGGTCTGCACCGCGAGAGTCAAGTATTAGCACGCCCTTTCCGCCGCGGGAGAGGTAGACGGCCCTGCCGTCCGTCGCGTGCTCCGCATTGCCTACGTGTCGTGTGCGCGAGCCGCGTCGCGGGTCGCTCATTCACCTAGGCGTCCGGTTGGAGGTAGATTTGTGGTCGAAATGATGGAAGAAGAGCCCAGGGAGAAGGTCGTTGTATCCGGCGAAACGATGCAGATCGGGAAGAGTCGTCCTCCTCTGCCGCTGACCGACTTGCCGGAGCCGGAGGAGGTCTTCAAAATCAAGGGCCGAATCGGAACGAAACAACTCTTCTTATACGTCCTCGGTCCGAGCATGATCGCGCTCGGCGTTTCCATCGGGAGCGGCGAGTGGCTGGTCGGTCCGCGTACCGTGGGCGGGTCCTCTACCGGCTTCATCGGCATCGGGTGGATCGTCCTCGTGTCCGCCATCCTCCAAGTCTTCTACAACGTCGAAGTCGGGCGTTTCACCCTCGCCACAGGTGAAGCTCCCGTCGTCGCGTTTGGCCGCGTGCCCCCCGGATTCTGGCTCTGGACGCCCCTCTCGGTGTTCCTCTTCTACCTCGCATTCATCTGGGGCGGTTGGGCCCAAGCCGCGGGCGAAAGTCTCTTCCCGCTTATCTTCGGCCGCGCGAGGACCGCGGCGGAGATTACCACGGTGAAGGAGCTCGGGGTCGGACTCCTGTTCCTCGTGTTCGGCATCACCTTGTTCGGTCGAAAGATTTCGCGGACCCTGGAGATCGTGAACTGGTTCATGGTCGTGTTCATCCTCCTTTCCGTGGTCATCATCGCGATCCTCGTGGTCCCCGCCGCGGTCTGGGGGAACTCCTTCGCATCCCTCGTGATCCCCACTACTACCGGGACAAAGGCTATGGAATGGGCAGTCGCGTTGGCTTCATCGCGGGGCTCGTCGGCGGGAAGCAGGAAGAGATTCGGGCCTCGGGCGTCACGTTCCGCGACACCCCGGAGAACCGGACGCGATGGCGGCGTTGGTTCCGATACCTGATCTACGACCAATGGGGGATCTTCTTCGTCGGCGCGCTCTTCGGCATGATGCTCCCGACGATGATCGTCTACCAGCTGGCACAGACCTCGGGAACCAAGCCCAACGAACTCACGATCCCGACCTTCGCCGCGGACCAGCTCGGGGTCCTATTCCCGAATCTGGCGTTCCTGCGGCCGTGGGCGTTGATCGCCGGATTCATGATCCTGTTCTCCACGCAGCTGGTCGTCTTCGAGCTCCTCACCCGGCAGTTCGTCGACGGCGCCCATGCGATCAGCCCTCGGTTCCGGAAGCTCACCCGGGGAGACCCCCGCCGCTTCTACTATCCCTTCATGCTCGGGCTGACCGTCCTCATCTCGGCGGTCATCTTCCTGGCGCCCGCGTTCCGACTGATTCAGGTGTCAGCCAACTTCTCGAACCTTCCCGCGATGATCATCCCGTTCGCGGTGATCTACCTGAACCGGCAGCTGCCGAAACCGGCCCGGCTGAAGTGGTGGTCGTATGTGGCCTTGCTCCTGAACGTGGTCTTCTTCGGGTATTTCTTCATCAACTTCGTATTGAACGATCCCCTATTCCGGTTCTAGGATGAGGGATCCGAGACCGCCACGGCGGCGCCCGGACAGCCGGACGGCGCGGCCAGCGGGAGCGAAGCGGGACCCCGCTCGAACCGTTGCGCGAACGGCGGAGTCCTCCCGCGCGACGCCCTCTGTCCTCCGCGACCTTCGGCGCGATGCCCTCGCCATCTTCCAACGTGCCCTTGAGAGGGTCGATCCCGAGCGAGCCGTCACCGAGGCCTTGCACCTGGACGGCGATCGCCTTTCGGTTTCGGGAAATCGCATTCCGATGGACGCGGGACGCTCGACCCACATCCTTGCGATTGGAAAGGAAGCCTCCAGGCGGGCGAAGTCGCGATGCGTCTGATCGACCAGCTCGGACCGGGGGACCTCCTCCTGGTCCTCCTTTCGGGCGGTGCGAGCGCCCTATTCGAGGCGTCCCCGGTCCCCCTGGATGACCTGCGGACGGCGACCGTCGAGCTGCTCCGCAGCGGGCTCGCCATTCGGGACATCAATGAGGTTCGCAAGGGCCTTTCCAAAGTCAA
>VBMC01000006.1 GCA_005879015.1 Methanobacteriota archaeon | reverse complement strand
TCCGGGTTCAAGTATTACACGACGTCGCGCACGGGAATCCAATTCTGGGTTCACCTGTTCGACGTCGCGACCGGTGAACTGGTCGCGGTGGTTCAGGCGGACCGGCTGGGACAGCAGCGGACCGGGGCGGCATCCGGTGTGGCGACGAAATATCTCGCGCGACCGGATGCCTCGACGGTCGGGATCGTTGGCACGGGATGGCAGGCGGAGAGCCAGCTGGAGGCCGTCTGCGCGGTCCGCTCGATTCGTCGGATCCGCTGCTACGGTCGGGACAAAGCGCGTCGCGAGGGCTTCGCGAAGAAGATGGCCTCCCTCCTCGGGGTGACCGTCGACGCGGCGGGATCGCCTGAAGCGGCGATCCGGGAGGCCGACATTGCCATCGCGGCCACCAACGCGCCGCGTCCCGTCGTCCAAGGAGAGTGGCTCCCAAGCGGCTGTCACATCAACGCAATTGGAGCGAATCGCCTCGAGACGCGGGAGCTCGATGACGCCGCGGTCCGTCGATGCGCGTTCGTGGCGACCGATTCAATCGAGCAGGCGAGGGAGGAGAGCGGCGACCTCGTCGAGCCGATGAAACGTGGACTCATCACGTGGGACCGCGTCCACGAAATCGGCGAAGTCATCGCCGGCAAAGTCCGCGGGCGGACGAACGCCGACGATATCACGTTGTTCAAATCCCACGGGATCGCAATTGAGGATGTCGCGGTGGCCGCCCTCGTTTACGAGCGCGCACGGGACGCGAAAATCGGGAAGTCCATCTCCCTCTGAGGGCCGCGAACCCAGCCAAGGGAGAGGATTGGAAGCGGGACGTCGCGGTCTCGGCCACGCCGGTGGTACGCCCCTGCAGATTTCGAATGGAAGCGGAGTGGGCTCGACAGGATTCGGGCCGAGACGAACTCCCTCTGCGAGAGACCGCTGACGGAGACACCGTCGCCTCGGTCAAGGCGGGTCGCCGACACGCATCTCCGCTAGTCCGCAAGACCCTTATAGACTGCGCCTGATACGATGTAACATGAAGGCGGCACGACTTTTCGCTTATGACAAACCTCTCAAGCTCGTGGACGTCGAGACACCGCGCCTCAAGAATCCGGCCGACGTACTCGTGCGGGTGACGGGGGCCGGGGTCTGCCATACGGATTTGCATATCGTCGAAGGCGTTTGGAAGGAAAAAGTCGAAGTGTCCTTGCCGTACACTTTGGGGCACGAGAACGCGGGAATCGTGGAGGACGTCGGTCCCGCCGCAACGTCGTTCCGGAAAGGGGAGAAGGTCATCCTGCATCCCGTGATCACAGATGGCCTCTGCCGAGCCTGCCGGATCGGCGAGGACATGCATTGCGAGAACCTCGTGTTCCCCGGGATCACCGCAGACGGTGGCTTCGCACAGTATATCCGAACCTCCGAACGGTCTTTGGTGCGGCTGAACGAGCTCGAGCCCACGGACGTCGCCCCGTTAGCCGATGCCGGGCTCACCGCGATTCGTGCGGTCAAGAAAGCCGCGAGCCGGACGACCTCCGGGAGTCATATCGTCGTGCAGGGCGTCGGCGGCCTTGGTCATATTGCCCTCCAGCTCCTGCGCTGCCTGACGAACGCTTCGATCACCGCCTCGGACGTCGTGGAAAGTAAGCTCCGCCTCGCGGAGAAAATGGGCGCACACCACGTCATCGATGCCCGAAGGGACCCCGTGAGGCAGGTGATGGAGATCACCAGGAACCAGGGCGCGGAGGTCGTGATCGATCTCGTCGGGAACGACCAAACCCTGGCCAACGGAATGAAGATGCTCCGAAAGGGCGGGTCGTTGATCATTGTCGGCTACGGGGGAACGGCGAGCCTGAAGGCGATCGACATGATCTTCTCCGAGTTCTCCGTCCTCGGCAGTCTGGTTGGGAACTGGGACGAACTTCGCGAGCTGATCGAGCTGACCCGCCAAGGCAAAGTCCGCGTCATCACCCAGAAAGGCAAGCTCGACGAGGTCAATGAGATGCTCGATCAATTGAAGAAAGGGACCCTCGAGGGCAGAGGCGTTGTGATTCCCTAAGCTGCCCTACCCCGCGGCGCCGTCTGTTGAAATTGCGCTCGCTCCACGAAAGCACGTTCGACGCCGCGAAACGACGACGTCTCGAGCTAAAACTTCGATGACGCGCGGGAGGTAGGGAATAACCACTTTCTTTCGGGTGCCCACGTACGTCAGCGCGTTGGCCAGTAGGAAGAAGAGGAAGACGGCAACACCCAAGATGACGCCTACCAGCGCAGCCTGCCCGCTGAAGAGTTCCGGCCCCGCATCGAGGCCGGTCGGTCCGAGGATCTCGAGTGAGAACATGAATGCCAGACCCTGGGATTCGTCTTCGGGAGCCAATGTCTCTAGAAATATATCAACGTCGGGATTGGCTCGACAACCCGATTCGGGACGTCTAGGGCGAGGTAGGCTTCGGCCTGCGACGCACGCGAATCCTCGGTAAGAACATGGGGGTCTTGTCGGCGTACGCCTGAAACCGGACTCCGAACTCCTCCAACAACACGGCTTCTTCCCGCTTCGCCTGCCGGTAATAGAGTACCGCGAGCAAGGGCCACATGATCGCCGTCGGAATCGTGGGCCACACGACGAACTGACCGAGGGTCACCAAGAGAAACCCGAGGTATTGCGGATGCCGAACGACGGTGTAAATCCCCTCCGTGACGAGGACCGTTCCCCGCTTGAAGACGATCTCCTTCCAGCCCTTGTAGATGAGGATGAGGCCGATAATCACGAGGGGGGAACCGATCAACTGACCGTATGCGAACACGTAACCGATGAACTGGGGCTCGATGGCATAGCCCATGCTCGACAGGAAGTAAACGGTGAGCGGAAAGCCGTACATCTCGGAAAACAGGGAAACCATGAAGGCGACGTAGGTGCCGTGGGACTTCCATGAATCCTTGGTACGCACCGGCGTAAGGAACACGAAGAGTGTGACAAGGAGGATATTGAAAAGTGCGATGAGCCAAAGGTTTCGCGGGAGGGGAGCCCCGGTGATTTTCGTCAGCGAACCTAGGCCCACGTATACGGCGACGCTGGCGACGATCTGGTCGAACGCGGTCAGCCCGACGATGATCAAACCTACGATAGCCGCAAACGCGAGGATGATCCTCTTGTCCGAAGTCCGGCGGTTCATCCCCTCCGTGTCGGAGGACGACGAGGTCATTGTCTCGGGAGGCCCGATTCCTCAGGAACTCTTCTCGGCCTCCTCAAGGTAGTACTTGGGAATCGGCGTCATCGTCTGCTCCAAGATCTCTGGATACTGCCGACGCCTCTCCGGGAGCCACGAGACGATGAGCAGGATGGAACCGATCAACAAGATCGGGAGCCCGATGATCTCCGCGGTGATCGCTGAGCCTTCACCGTGAGGAGCCCGCACGATGAACCACTGGGGAAGGCTTGCGATCGTGGCTCCGGCAACGCAGAAAAGCCACCCGAGATACCCCAATGGAATGAGGCTCATCTCGCCCTTTTGGGTCAGGCTCATGTCTTCGCCCCCCGGCGGGTCTCCCAGCGGGCGTACCACCACATGAAGCCAATGAAGGCGAAGCCGAGCACGACTTGGCCCACGAAACCGGCCACGGCCCATGGCCACGGCGTGAGCAGGAGGAACGTGCCGGAGAAGGGCGAGTTCCCGATAGTGACCCCCGCGAGCGGCTCGACGACCGGTCCGTTGGCGTCCGTGAAGACGCCATACAACGTTGGACCTCCTGGAGGAATCGAGCTCACGGTCGGCGCCGCCGGGATGTTCCCGACGTTCTGCACGGAGACGCCCACATGGAGGTGACGGAAGTTCGGTTGGATCGATCGCACCACCAGTGTCGCGCTGTACACGGTGTTCGGAACGAGCTCAAACGACGACGAACCGATCCATTGACGTCCGCTCCCACTGTCGATGTAGCGACCGATCGTGGCAAAGTCGAGACCGAGTCGGGTGATCCAGAACAAGTCCCCTCGCACCGCCGCGCCCCCGACGTACCGGAAAGACCACGTGATTACGAGGTATTCTCCCGTGTTCATCGCGATCGTCGGATATCCGGTGGGCCCGATCTGACCGATAACGGTCCGGGTTCCACCGCCGGTCAGCGGAAGAGTTTGGGTCGCATAATATGTGTATGCGGGAGCAGCGACCACTTGGACGTTTGCGTATGCCACGTCCCAGTCGACCGATGTCTCCTGCTCATGGGCCCGAACTCCCCCGGGGAATGCGAGAAGCCCCAGCAAGATCAGACCGATGCCGATGATCAGCGCAATCGATGGCGGTTTCATCGTCTCACCTCCGTCCCTGCCGGGCGAGAGCCGCGTAGAACTTCTCCGAGTTCTTCATCCACTTCAACACAAAATAAGCGGTCGCGAGGCCGGCGAGGACCCACGATGCGGTCCCGACGATCGCGTTGAAGTTCACGTCGTACCAGACATCCGGGAAGACCATCCAGCTCACGCCCCCGCCGGCGCGACGAAATGCTTGATCGTCTTCTCATAGCCCCAGAATATCGCCTTGAGGAAAATATACGTGAACCCGGACCAGACGACCCCCATGATCCCCATGAAGCCCGTCATAATGATGTACGGGTCGTAGAACGATTTGTACGGCAAAGGCCACGTGAAACCCTCCGCGATGTACGACGGGATGGGCGCCTTGGGGATGACCATCCGGATCAGGGACCACACGGGCATGTTGTGGATCCCGCCCGTGAGCGGGTCCGGATATCCCACGGGCGTCATCAAGAAAGGCACGTTCAGGAACAAGAAGTGGCCGGGGACCACGAGCACGCCGGCCAAGAAGCACGAGATGAGGACGTACAACCCCATGTGCTTCTTGAGTCCGAACAAGATCAGCGTGAAGTCCGTCGCCATGGCCGGCAGCAGGTAAGAGGGCAGCTGCACGTAGTTGAACGGATAGTTGTTCATGCCGACATAGAACAACTGGACCATCAGCGTGCGTTGCAGGAACCAGAACATGAGCACGAGCGTCGACCCGAAGTAGATCTTGAAGAACTTTTGGAACACCCAGGAGTACACCGGGAAGTGGATCGCGACGATCCACGTATAGACGAACGGCGCCCACGCATAGTCCTTCCAGTCGATCCAAAACTCCCAGTCGCCGACGCCGATCTGGGAACTCACCGCAAACATGTTCTGCGAGAAAATCAGCGTGGCCGTGAAGGCGATGAAGGTGATCACCCTCGTCGTGAAGAAGGGGGCGCGTACCGTCTCCGGTGCCTCAGCGGTAGCAGTGGCCATGAGCTCCCCCCTACCTTCTCGCGACGGGCCGACCCGCCCGCGCCGGCACGCCGGTCGGGGCTGGCGCGGGCACCTCCACTGGGACGAGCTCCTTGGCCCGGGCCTCGAGTTGACCGAGGCGGTGCAACACCCGGGCGACCTCCGGCACGCCTACGGCATAAATGAACATGAACGTGAGGACGAAGTTCCAGTGGGTCGGCATCGAGAAGAATTCCTCCCGGAAGAGGAAGATGTGACCGATTTCGTTGGTGAGCATCGAGCCGAGGGTGAATCCGAAAACAGTGATTGGGAAGACCCACAACGTGATTGGGATGTCACCCCGAATATAGGGTTGCGCCTTTTTCAAGGCGTAAAATTGGAACACGATCGCCTCGAACATCATCAAGGCGAAGAACGGCCCGAAGATCATCAGGTGGGGCGGCGTCCACGTCGAGTCCCGTACTAAGAACGAATGTTGCGCGGGATCCCAGATCACCGGGATCGCGACGGCGTTGTACGTGACCGCCGTGATCCACCACATCCACATGAGGTTTCGAAGTGCCCTTCCTTCATCCGCGACACTAAAAGCCGGCTTCGTAGCAGACGCAGACTCCTCCATCGAACCTCCTCCTCGGCATGCCACCCTCTGACATGCCCGACCCGGAAACCTATCCTGGGGTCATAATGGTTTCTCTATCCCCGCGAGCGAGGCCCGTGCATCGACAATGGCGCTGTTGTACCGTTACGAGGAACCTCAACCGTCGCCAGATGACGATCCCCCTTCCCGGCGGAGCCCCGGGAATGATCTCGAGTGCGACGGCGAGGGCATCACGTACTTGGGTCGAAGGAACAGCGGGACGGTGCGAGTTGGTGCGCGGCCGCGGACCCCAGGACCGCGTCATTGCCGTCAAACGCGTCTCAACAGACATCGTGGGCTTGGGTCTCATCGGATTTTCAGTGAACTGTCTAATGGTTGTGTTCAACACAATCGGAATCGAAAAGAAAGATACTGACAAGCTAGCCGGGGGATGGGGGCTCGCGCATCTCTCTCTTGGCGCGATGATGGTCCTTGTCGGGGTCGCGACCTTCATGAATGATCCCGTGGCTGTCCCGAACCTCCCGGCCATCTCAGGATTCTTTGGGATTGCATTGGTCTTCTACGGTTTCTTCTGGGTCTTCCTTGGAGCAAGCCTGGTGCGGGGGGCTGATCTACGGCCCATCGGCCATGTCTCCATCGGCTTCGCTATCGTTGACCTATGGTTCCTCAATTCATCCCTGAAGTTCACGGCCCTTACCGGCGGAAAATACGTGAGCCTGACGATCCTCCTGGTGGTCCTGACGGTCGTGTTCTTCGTGCTCTACGCCGGAGTCCACGGAAAGGCAGTGGCATTCAAGGTGAACGCGGTCCTGCTGATCATCCTGGCCTTGCTGGGATTCTACCTTGCTTTCAGCCTGATATATCCGGGCGGGTACGTTCCGTTCTAGAAATCGGGGCCACTCAGAACCGTTCCGCCATCTCGATAGCCTAGCTGCCTTCACCCGGAGGTCCGCGATCCGGATGGCTATGGCTCTTCGCGATTGAGCCGGGACTCAAGAAGCGCCCGGCATAGTTCAGCGTTCAGGCTGAAGTTCGCTTTCGCTAGTCGACCGGCAATCAGTGTCGAAACGAATTCGTCCTCCGGGGGAGGGTTCCCGTCGAGATCCCAGACGATGAGGCAAGTCGGCGTCCGACCGAGCCCATCGAGGAAACTCAAGTAGCGGGCGACACGCCTCACGTCCGCGGGGTCGGTGATCGGAACAATTCGCCCTCGGGAATTCACGACAAACGTATCGCCGTCGGCGGTCACGTCCTGACGAGACAACTCCGGGATTTCTTCGGCAACGAGTCCGGATCTCACTAAAGCGGCGGCCATCGAATACAAACGACTTCGGAGCGCTCGCGTCCGGATCATCCGGTTCAGTTCGAGCAGGTCGCCGCGGGCCTCGGAGTCATAACACTCCGAGAACGACTTCCCTGCGTTGATGGCCCCGTTGATTCGGTCCGAGTCGTGATGGCCTCCCAGCGTCAGGCGCATCTCTTTGACTCCCGGGAGCTTGGACACGACGTCACGGGCCTCTTCCAACATCATGTACACGAAATTAGGGGAGCACCAGAACGTCGAGGTGACGAGATCCACGGAGACCCGCCCGTCCTCCGAAACGGAGAGATTCTTGACGAACCCCAACTCGGTGATCGGTTCGTCGAGTTCCGGGTCTGTAACCGTCGACAGCGCCCGAAGAACGCTTTCTTTGAGGTCGGCTTGGGCATCCTGAGCCATCATACACCTGGAGCGACGGGGCTCCCTACCGCGCAAGGGGCGCTCCCTTCTTCGCGGCCTCGCCCACTCGGATCGTTCCCGGCTCAAGGTGGAGTTTCTTCGTGAGCTCATCGTTCTTCAGTTTCTTCTTCTGCTGCTCGATGTCGATGCCCCAGACGTTGGCGGCGTTCTCTCCGAGGATCTTCTTCTTGATGTCCATCGTGAGATCGACCCCGAACTCCTTCTTCAAGTCCTCCGGGAGTTCGAAGTTCAGGAAGTCTTCGATGATCCATTTCGGATGCCACAGCGCGTAGTCGGCACTGAACAGGATCCGGTCCGGGCCGAGCCAGTACAGGAGGTTCGCCATCATCTCGGCGAAGTACCTCGGCCGGGTGTGAACGAACGCCATCGCCACGGCCATCCCAGCATAGATGTTCTTGTCCTGCGTGGCAACCCAGCAGAAGTCGTCCAGTCGGGGGAGTCCGATGTGCGTCACGACGAACTTCATGTCGGGGAACGAGGTCGCCGCCGTGTCCACGTCGCCGATGTCGAAGGCGTCCTTGTCGAGCGGCCAGACCGTGGGGCCCTTGTGGGCCACCTGCACGTTGATCCCGAGCTCCCGGTTTTTCTCGAGGAAG
>VBMC01000041.1 GCA_005879015.1 Methanobacteriota archaeon | reverse complement strand
GAGCGAAATGATGAAGAGGAGGGCGCCCGCGAGGAACTGGTCCTGGTTGAGAAGCGCTTGGAGGAAGTAGTAACCGACTCCAAAGAACGAGAAAATTTGCTCGAGGACGATGGCGCCACCGATGGAAAACGCGATGCTGATGGAGAAAGATGTGACGACAGGCAAGTAGGCATTCCGTGCCACGTGATGCCGTCGAACGACGCGTTCGGAGAGACCCTTGGCGCGCGCGGTTAGCACGAAATCCTCGCCCATCACCTCGAGCATGGATGTTTGCATCAAGAGGATCGCTCCCGCGGCGCTGATGAGGATGAGCGCGAGCATCGGCAGGAACGCATGGGCGCTCAGGTCGACGAGCTGGAACAACACGTCGCCCGATCCACGACTCGCAAGGTAGGGGAAGTGTTGAGCCGTCCAGATGGGATCGGTCCAGCCCCGAAGGGGAAACCAATTCAGGATAAAGGCGAAGGACCACAGGAGGATCAACCCAATCCAGAAGGAGGGCATGTTGTTGAAGAACAGGCTGCTGACGACGACGGATCCTTCGCTGATCCGCCCTCGACGCCAGGCGATGAATGTGCCGATGACGATGCCGAAGACGTAGGTGAGGACCGTTGCGGTGACGAAGAGGAAGAGCGTTTTTGGCAGGGCGTCCGCGATCACCGCGGACACGGCACGCCCCTCGAGGAAGGACGGTCCGAAGTCGAAGGTGAACATGTTTCGAAGGAACTTGAGCAAACGAATGTAGACGGGATCATCGATCCCGAAAGACTGTCGGAGCTGTAACAGCGTGGCGGGCGATATGTTGGGGTCTTGGGTAAATCGGTCGATCGGGCTTCCGGGCATCGCTTCGAAAAGAATGAACACGATGACCGTGACGATAAAGAGCGTGATCAGGCCCTGGATGAGCCTGCGTACGATGTACCACGCTAGCGCTGCCACCGCCGCCACCCCCTGGAGCGATTTGTCCATGTTACGCTGTCTTTTGTATTAACGTTTGCCCAGCGCAAGGCAAGCTCCCATCTGGAGCCGGATTCGGAAGTGAAAGGAGGACCGGACCCCTCCGCGGCCCGGTCCATGTTCGGTGTCCTAGAGCTCGTCTCCTTCGCCGGGCTTCATTTCCTCTTCAGCCATCGTCGCCTGGGCAGCGGGCGGCTTTCCCCTCCGCGCCAGGATGATCCCTACGACGGCTCCGACGGCGAGGCCTGCGACCAGCAGGCCTATGGAGAGGCCGTACGCCTCGACGAATCCCTGCACGGGCGGCGCCGCAATCGTGGCCGTCGCCGATTGGGTGCCGACGGCTACCGTGTGGTCGCCCGCGGTCGTGAACACCTGATCGAAGGTCACCGTCTGCGATGCACCCGCACCGATGGTGATGTCCTTCGACGCGACCGCCGCCCCGTCGATCAGGAGCGTCACCGTTGCGGGACCTGCGACAGTCAGCGTGTTCGTCACGCTCAACGAGATCGTCGACTTATCGCCGACCCTACCCGGGTTCACCGTGAGCGCTCCATACGACAGGACCGGCCGGGACGCCACGATCCCGTACCATGCGCGGACGACGAAGCCGGCTGGAGTTTGCGCCACCGCGAGGTTCTCAATCGAGCCGAGCGATGCCGTGAACGGAATGGTCGCGTTGCCATTCGGATCCGTCAGCGTCTGCACCGGGCCGCTCCAGACGGTCGCGTTGGCGACCGGCGCCCCGGAACTGTCCGTCACCGTCACGGTCGCGTTCGCGCTCCCTTGCTCGGGGACGAGCATCTTGTCGACGTGGACGGTCGCGTAGGCCTGGGGCGGATTCGGAAGGAACACGTAGGGTCGGACGAATTCCATCGGAATCTTCGCCAGCGAGACGTACAGGAACTGGTTCACGTAGTACTCCGGTCCGATGGGTATGCCATAAGCACCGGCGAAGTACCCCAGATTCATGTGGTCGGCGCCCACGAAAAGCTGGTTGCGCCCTCCGTAGGCGTACCGCGGATCCGCAGCCTGGAAGCCAAAGGAGTGCGCCTGAGACAGGCTCAAGAGTGGGACGGTCACAGATTGCGAAACCGTTCCGTTCACGTCCGTCGTGATGGTCCCACCGGCAGCGCCCCTCACGTTCCGGGCCGCAGTGCCCGCTCCGCGAGTCAGGAACACCTTAGCATTGGCCGCCGGACCATTCCGATTATAGAAGGTTCCCGTGACGGTCTGCGTCCGCGCGCTGGACGCGAAGAGCTGCCCTACAGTACTCACGGACTCCGAACCGAGAGCGAATATCGGGGCTCGCTGGACAACCATTCCGCTGTCGATCTCGAACTCCGCATTATCGATTCCGGGAACCCACTGACCGCCTCGCAGGGACGAGGCGCTCCACCCGAAGAACGAGGCAGGGTTCGCGCCGCACAGCGTGACGTTCAGCCGCAAGCGGGACGAGGGCGAGGTACTACCGATGAAGGCACGAACTTGGACCGCCGAATCTCCCTTGTTCGGAACCGGCTGGATTTGCTGCGTCAGCCCCGTCGCGTTCAGCAAGTAGTATCCGGGGAAATTGGCCGGCCAGGTGGTGCTGTCGCAGGAGTCAATTCCCGTGTGGTCGAGTAGTTCGACGTCACCCAGCATGTTGTCCGCGCCATACCCCGATCCTTGACCTGCCGAACTTTGGAAGGACGGTCCGAACGACCCTCCGTAATCGAAATAGGCCAGATCGAGTCCCTTGCCGCCGTAGGCTCCGCTCGTGTAGTTGTAGGCCCAATCGAACTGGGCCTCCATTCCGACCGAGCCGGGGGCGACTTGGAAAATCACCGCCCCGTCCGCGGCCGGAACTCCGAGCTGGTTCCAGACGGTCGCTGTCACGGTGGTCATTTGCGCCGGCGAGGACGTGACGGTCCGATCGGAGAAGTCTATCAGCGCGGCGTGGCCCGGCGTCACGCCGTCGCTAATGAGCAAACCTGCCACGTCCGAAGTCTGATAGGCTGTACCTGCCACGGCGAAACGGATCGGGATGTTGCCCCGCACCGCCGTCGCGGTCTTGGTTACCGTGAAGGCTGCGACTCCCGACGCGTCCGTCAGCGCTCATGCCCGCGACACCGTCACATTTGTCGCACTCCCGGCTTCACTGTCTGGCAGGATGGCTGTCACATTCGCTCCCTGCCGCGGGGAGCCTGCGAAGTCTCGCACGGTGACGCTGATCGTGGTGGAGTCACCCGGTACCGCCGTGCTGAGGACGAGCTTCGACGCGTTTACGTCGGCAGTGAGCCAATCCGGCGCGTTGTCGTTTTCGACGAAGAGCAACAGAGACGCTTTCTGCGTGTCCGTGACAATCGTCTGATCCCAGGTCGTGTTCGCCTTCAGGACCTCGAGCAAGTGTTGGTTCGGGAAGCCGTTCGCGTTCGCCGGGGCGCTGTACGTGAACACAACCTTGCCGTTGGCACCGGTCGTGCCAGAGGCGGGCGAAATCGTGCCGAACACAAGCGTCGTGTCAATCTTCACAACCGCGCCCTGGATCGGACCACCCGAGCTGTCAGTGACTGAAGCGGTGACCTGCGCAGTACCCCCGACACCGATGACCGGGGTCGTGGTCGCCAGGTCCAACCTCACGATGGGGATTGGCAGCTTCACGCTAATCTGCATGACCTTCGTCGTGGTTCCCGTCGACGCACCTTTGACGACCGTCGCCTTGAGACTCAAATCGCCTTGGATGAACGGCACGGCCAAGGAGAACCGTGCATGGCCCGAGACGTCGGTCGTCGCGGAGGAGCTATCGGTCTGCACTCCGTACGTGCGGTTCAGCCATACGGAGGCACCCGAAATGGGAGCAAAGTCCCGAGAGCCGAATACGTCCACGGTCACGGTCCCACCTGCGATCGCACGCTCCGGCGCGGTCATCGAGACCGTGATAGCGCCCGAGGGGAGCTGAACGCCGGTTGCACCCGGTCGGCTCAGCTTCGACAGCGACCAGAAGTTGTAGAGCAGCGGCGGCGTGTTCACCCATCCGACCCATCGATCGTTGCGGTAGGCGTTCAGGTTCTTCCGGTAGTAGAGGATGTTCCACGGGATGTCCTTCACGACTTGGCCCACGATGTCCTTCACGATCTGGATTCGCGCGTTGTTGTCGAGGGTGACGAGCATCGTCTCGAGCTTGGCGTCAACGGCCGCGTTGTGATACCCGGCGGAATTGGACCCGGCGGGGTTGATGTTCACATCCTGGCTGCTGCCGAAGAAATCCTTCAAGTAACCCTCCGGGAGGGCGCCCAAGCTGAACCCGAGGATGTAGATGTCAAAGTCGACGGGCGGGAGGAATGCCTTCGCCACAATCGTGTCGAAGGTCACCGGGGCCGCGTCGATGTTCAGCCCGATCTTCTTCAGGTTGTTCGAAATCATGATGCCGGCGTCAGCCCGGATCGGGTCGTAGTCCTTCGGCGGAGTCAAGATCGCGGTCCGGATCGGCGAGCCGTCTTTGTAGTCTCTGAACCCGTCGCCATTCCGGTCGATGATGCCCACGCGGTCGAGGAGGGCGCGTGCTCCCGCCAGGTCGAAGTCCGGCGGCTTGGCGGTCTGGTTGATGTACTCCGACCTCACGATGGAGTGGGGGACCGTCCCCTTGATTCCCAATCCGCCCATCAGCACGTTCACGATGTAGTCCTTGTCGATCGCCATCGAGATGGCCGTGCGGAGGTCCAGATCATTCCACGGCTTCCGCCGCAGGTTGAACGCCATGTAGAACATGCCGCTGTCCGTGACTTGCTCCACGCTGATGGAGGGGTTCGAATGGACCTGGCTCAGGAACCCCGGAAGGAGGGGCCAGATCAGGGTGTCGATCTCGCCCGATTGAAGGGCGAGGCTAATCACGTCGAGGCTCGAGTAGATGGAGAAGCGAATCGATCGCAGGTGGTCCGGATAGAAGTTGTACTTCGTCGTGCCGACGAGCACGCTCGCGTCCGCCCGACCCTTGCCCCAGTACGTCGGGGACACAACGACCTGTGTTGCCTGGTTCCTCGACCATGAGACGGTCTTCCAAGGTCCCGTCCCAATGGTCGCATCAAGCTGCGAGGCCGTTCCGCCGAAACCGAAATCGATCGATCGGTCTGCGGCATCCGTGATCGGAGTGAGGCTTGTGAAGTTTAGGGGCGGATTGGAGTCGATATGATTCAGCCAGATATGCTTCGGCATGATCAGGATGCTCAGGGTTGCTACGAAGAAGAGAGCGTACGTCTTGGAGAGGTGGAAGCGAACTGTATCGGTGCCGATCGCCTCGACGCCAATATGGGACTTCGCCGCTCCGCCCGTCCAGTGGGCAAATCGGGGAGCGTCCCACCAGAGAGCTTCATTGATGAACGAAGAGGACGTGCCCCAGCCCTGCGTCTGGAAGCTGAAGACCACGTCCGCGGCGGTCATCGCTTGTCCATCAGTGAATGTGACGAGGGGGCGAATGAATACGTCAACGGTGGCTGCATCCGGCGCGACTGGTGTAGCGAGGACCGAATAGCCGGTGCCTCCCCCGCGCGCGGGATCTGCGAGATATGGGAACAAATTGCCGTCCGGATCGGTTCCGAGCAGCGATTCAAAGTTGAGCGATCCTACCATATAACTTTTCCACACCGTGTTCGTCCCCGGGTTCCAGGTGTTCATGTCCGTCATGTCGTTCTGGAGACCGATCACGATTTCCGACGACTGAGTCTGCGCCGCCGCGGATCCGACTAGGAAGATCATTCCCGACCCGAGCAAAGCCAGGGTGATCGCTATCACCCGGATCGCAGGCGAGCGCAAAAACACAAGTTGCATGTTGGCTCCTCCCCTAAACGTCTATTCGGCCGAAGGTGATACACGCTATAAAAACATTCTTCCAATCCGTGTCCCGACCGGTTCGGGATGCGTCCCATTCGTTTCGAGACGCGTTCTACCTGGAGGGAATGACCAGCACAGTTGGCGTGATCCGCGGCCAGCGTGGAATCTCGTTCCGATGACGGCTCAATGAGCGTCTGCGACCGACCCACGGAGTGCGCGCATGAGGCGACCGCGCAGCTCTGTTTCGTCCTCGATCGAACGCCACTCGTCGCGCACCTTGGGTTTGAGAATGGCGGCGATCTGGAATGGATATCGGACGTCCATGAGAAACAACGGCTCGGCCGGAGCCATTCCGAAGTCTCGTCGGGTTCCTTGGAGCGCTTTCCGAATCGCGGATTTCGGGACCTCGCCTGCAGCGCACTTCGACATCGCCGCGACGATCCGTCGGACCATGCTCCGCCGAAAACTTCGGGCCCGAACGTCAACGAGAAGCGTTCCACCCTCACGCGCCACGTCAACCCGATCGATTGTCATCGGTCCCGGGGCCGGGTCGGATGTGAACGACTCCATTCGATGGATTCCGACGAACGGTCGGCCGGCATCGCGCATCGCGGATATCGGCACATCGGAAAATAGGTGGTATCGGTACCACCTTTCCAAGGCGTGCCGCGGGTGGAACGAGTCGGCCACCTCGGTCGCGGCCCACCCCCAGACGTTCCGGACGCGATCGTTGAAGGCGCCGATGGCGGCTCCCGCCGAAAGCGACGTGTTGAAGGCAATCACGTTCCCGACGGCGCTCACGCCCCGGTCCGTTCGACTCGCGCTGCGGAAGAACGCTTCTTTCGGGTCCCGAATAATCTTCGCCGATCGCAGGGCGGCGATGCACTCTCCTTCCACGGTTCGCCGGTCTGGCTGACGCTGATATCCGAAGAACGACCGACCGTCATACGCTATCTTGAGCGCGATCCGCATGCCAAGGAATATCTCTCGTTGGATATATCGACCGGATGTGCCCGGTGTCCGGGTCGTCTTGGTTGAGCCGAAAAACGAGGGCAACGTCGGGGCCGTCGCCCGGGCCATGAAAAACTTCGATGTTCACGACCTCGTGCTCGTGAACCCCTGTGCCTTGGGACCGGAAGCACGGCAAAGGGCCATGCACGGGGCGGACATCTTGGAGTCTGCGACCGTCGTCCCGGACCTGGCCTCGGCGATCCAGGACGCCGACCTCATCGTCGGCACCTCGGGGATCGACACCTCCAATGAGAAGCGATTCGCTCGAATCGCGGTCCGTCCGAGCGATCTTGCGATCAAGTTGGGGGAGGCCCGAGGGACCACCGCCCTCCTGTTCGGCCGAGAAGACTTCGGGCTCCTCGAGGAGGAGCTCCTCCGATGCGACCTGCTCGTGACGATCCCGGCCGCAGCACCCTACCCGATCCTGAACCTCTCCCACGCCGCAACGGTCCTCCTCTACGAACTGTTCAACGCAAGGGCGCCCAAGCGGCCCTCGAGAACGATGTCCGGGCTCGAGAAGGAGAAGCTCCACTCGGCTTTTGACGACCTCCTCGATGCGACCGACTACCCGGCGCACAAGATTGGCCGAACGCGGATCATGTTCCGCCGGATGATGGGGCGT
Source organism: Methanobacteriota archaeon (assembly GCA_005879015.1). Taxonomy (GTDB): domain Archaea; phylum Thermoplasmatota; class Thermoplasmata; order RBG-16-68-12; family RBG-16-68-12; genus RBG-16-68-12. The sequence continues at coordinate 6,570 of VBMC01000041.1, read as the reverse complement.
GCGGTCCCGAGCGGTTGGGAGTTCCACGCCCTCATGGGCGTCCTGCAGCGGGCGACGAAACGAATCCGCCGCCTCGAGGGCAAGCGGTAGGTGAGCGGCCGATCGTCGATTCTTCACTTCACGATGCCAATTCCGAGGCTCTGGTCCGTCTTCTCCATGCTCTTTCGCCCGTCTCTCTGGATTTCGAGGAGGGCGCGAATCGCGTCCACGTTTTCCGGAACGACATCCGATTCCTGATGGACCGCTTGGAAATAGAACAGGCGTTTCCCGTCGACGACGTGAACGCCGTCTCTCCACACGGCGATCTCGTATAGATCGGCGCGGTTACGTGAGAGGTCCCGGGCCATCTCCATGATCTGGGCGGTCGACTTCACTCCGTCCCCGCCTGAAACGAACGCGACCCGCGGGAACCGTTTCCAGACGTCGAGGACGGCCTCCGCGCTCGCGGCTTTCTTCAGGTCGACGGTCACCGTGTGCAGGTGCATGATCGTCGTGGGCACCTTCACAGCGACCGTGTGGATGTTCAGTTTCGGAAGGACACTCTGAACGTCCGGGCCGTGATGGGACGGCATCTCGAGCTCGGGCTCGATCGCGTTGATCGGCCCTTTCTTCGAGTCTCCGGGATCCGTCGCCCGGCGAATCATGACCGCGAGGACGCTGACCACACCGAAGTGGGCGTCCAACGGATAGAGCGTGCGAATCAGGCCGGTCGTATTGCACGAGGGGATGCGGACGAACCTCGCGCCGAGGCATTCCTCGTAATTGGCGGCCGCATTGAAGGACAGGTTCGTGAGGTTATGGTCCTCGCCTCCTTGCCAAATCGCCTTCACGCCCGCCTTTTCGTAGAGGGACTTGTAGCCGCTCTCCTCCGGAGTACAGTCGACGACCAGGTCGACCGCCTTCACGAGATCTTCGAGGGTGCCCGCCGTCTTGACGCCCGCCTTCTCGAACTTCGAGGCCATGTCCGCGTTCGCGGCGTACAGCGGATATCCCTTCCGAATCGCGAGCTTCGCCTCGAAATCGGGTTTCGTCTTCGCCACCCCGGCGACGCGCATGTCGTCCTGCGCGGCGACCGCATCGGCGACGCGCTTCCCGATCGTCCCGTACCCGTTGATCGCGATCTTGGCCGTCATCGCCGACACTCCGTGAGAATCCGAACCGGGACCCGACTAAAAAGGTTGCGCGGGACCGCGGTCGCGGGAGCCCGCAAAGCCTCTTCCGTCCGGGTCCGCATACCGGCCGCATGAACTGCTACTACTGCGAGAAGCCCGCGCGCGCCATCTGCCGGTTCTGCGGTGCCGCCGTGTGTCCTGACCATACGAGGGCGAACCGGTTCGTGAGCGGTTGGGCGGCGGAAGGCCGGGCGGACAACATCGTGGTCTTCAACGCGATCTGGTGCGGCCGCTGTGCGGTCCAGCCGATGTACATGGCCTAGCGGGGCGGGGCGCCCCTCGCATACAGGTCCCGGCGAATCCGGGGGACCATCGCCATGAGCACGGCACACTCGGTGAGGCCCTTCCGGTCCAGTCGCCCCTCCGTGAGATAGCCGATCGCCCCCTGTCGAGAGCCGATGCCACGGATCCCCGTCAGCCGCGTCATGGCATCTCCCACCGTCGCGCCGGCCTTCACCTTCTCGAGGATCCGCGGCGGATACGCGAACCCGGGGCCATGCCCGACCGTAATCCGACCGGAGCGGTCGACCACCGCGCAGTACTGGACGTCGAAGTGGTCGGAGAGGACGGACGACCAGACGAGTCCCGCCTCGATGCCGACGCCGAAGTCCCCTCCCCCGATCGCCGACTTCGCTCGGTTCATCGCCCCGTGGACGGCCTCCTCGTCGAACGGCTGGTCCGAGACGTCGGTCTTCACGCGCACGCCGCGGACGCGGGCCGGGAGGGAGAGCGCCTGGAAGACGTCCTTCACGGCGCGGATCTTCACCGGGTTGTTCGAGCCGATGAACACCTGCAGAGGTTTCAAGCGTTTGCCGCGGCGGTCGATCAGCCCTTCCCGGATGCGCCGGGAGGCGATCGGAAGGCCGTCCTGGGCGAGGACCATCGGGACCGTCCGGATGCCGAGCGGTCGAAGGCCCTTCGCGGCCCTCGCTTCATTGAGCGCGACCGCCACCGGCAGGCGTTCGGCCGAGACGACCAACACGTCGAGTTCGGGGAGGTCGTCCGCAGGACCATACGGATCGTCGATCGGCTCGATCCGAGCGTGACGCCATTTCCTCGCCGCCAGGAACCGTTTCAGGTTGCGCTCCCGGACCTCGTACGGATTCACACGGGGTCGGGATTCCTTCGCGAACCGATCCGTCGTGAGGCCAATGACGACGGCCTCCGGCCGGCCGTCGAAGGAGGCACGGAGCAGGGCCTCATGCCCAGTGTGCAGGAGATCGAACGTCCCGCCGAGGACGACGCGCATTTGGCGGACCATCCGGTCGACACGATATAAGAATGACTCAGGGAGACAGACGGCCGTCGCGGATCGCGAGGAGGTCGGAGTACAGCGCGTAGGCGGTCTGTCGCAACGCCGGTTGCCGCTCGATGATCTGCAGCTCCCTCAGCATGTCCGTCCGCACGACCAGGGAGCTCGACGTCCCGTCGACCGAGGCGAGCGGGTGGTCGAGCGCGACGGCTTCTAGGGATACAGAGGCCTTCACGGACCGCCCCTCCCTCCATCCGCGGGCGATGAGCTTCATGCGTTTGCGTGCCGACCTCGCCGCCTCGATCCGTTTCGACGTCAAGGAGGCGATCCCCTCCCGCGGCACCTGTTCCGGTCGGAGACGGCCTCCCATCAAGACGTTGGCGAGGAGACACGCCTTCACGGTCGCGTCCCAGCCCTCGAGGTCCATCGCCGGGTCCGTCTCGAGGAGGCCCATGTGCCGGGCCGACTTGACTCCGTCCTCATATGTCCGACCGGCCTCGATCATGGAGAGGATGAGGTTCGTCGTGCTGTTCAGGATCCCCTCGAACGACAGGATGCGGATGCCACGGAGCGTCTCTTGAAACAGGTTGAACACGGGGGCGCCGTCCATCACGGTCCCCTCGTACCGGAAGCCGAGTCCCTGCGTCCGGGCCATCTCTTTGAGACGTCGGTAGTGGTAGACAACCGGGCCTTTGTTCGCGGTGATCACATGCTTGCCACCCGAGAGGGCCGCGACGATGTGGTCCACGCCGATCTGCCGCGGGGCGATCCGCAAGGGCGTGATCTCGATCATAACGTCGGCCCTTGCGCGGCGAATGCACTCGGCCGACCGTCCGTGGACCCCGCGGCCGCAGGACTCCAAGGAAGCGCCCGCGTCCGCGAGCCGCAGCGCCTTCCGTAGGTCGATCCCTCGTGCGCGTTCCACGGACCCATGTCGGCCGGTGATGATCCCGACGACCGCGGCATCGAGGCCATGGATCTTCGCGAGTTCCGATCGACGTTCCAGGAGGAGTCGCGCAAACTCCCGGCCGACGTTGCCGAAACCGACGAGGAGGATCCGACAGCGCATCGCAGGATCGTCCTCGGCCCCTCACGGCGCGCCTTTCTCCGCGGCCAGGGCACGCAGGACGCCATCGATCCGGCCGAGTCCTTCGGAGAGGTACGGTCCCGCGTGTCCCATCCCGATCCGGATGTACCCGTCCATGCCGAACTGGTCCCCGGGCACAATCAGCGTGGACTTCTCTTTGAGCAGGCGCCACGCCAGATCCGAGGAATTGATGGGCAATCCGTATCGCAAGAAACAGATGGCGCCCGCGACGGGAGGGATGTGCGTGAACAGCGGGCCATGGCCGGCGATCCATTCGCTCAGGAGGCCATAGTTCCGTTGGAGGATCGAACGCGTGCGGCCGAGGATCTCCTCTCGCCGGCCCGAGGAAAGGGCGATCTGCGCGAGCCGGTCCGAGAGGTACGTGGGCGTCAGCGTCGTGTAATCGTGGAACGCCCATAAGGTCGCAATCGTCTCCGGAGGCCCGACGACCCAGCCGATCCGCAACCCCGGGAGGGCGTAGGCCTTGCTCAGGCCGTTCATTACGAGCGTCCGTTCGTATCCGCCCCAGAGGCTCTCCGTCCTCGGTCCTTCCCGCTCCGCGCCGGTGTAGACCTCGTCGGACAGGAGCCATGCCTCCGCGTCCCGTGCCGCATCGAGCACGGCCCTGCGTTGCGCCTCCGCCATCACCGCCCCGGTCGGATTGTTCGGGTTGCAGACCGCGATCGCCTTCGTTCGGCGGTTCACCAGGGTCGCGAGCTCGGCGGGATCGAATTGCCATCCGAGGTCCTCTCGGAGCCAGAGAGGGCGGACCTTCCCGCCGAACATCTGGATGAGTCCCCAGCTCTCCATGTAGTTCGGGAGCAGGAGGACGACCTCATCCCCCGGCTCGACGAGATGCCAGAGGGCCAGCAGACATGCCTCGGAGGAACCGTTCGTGACCAAGACGTGATCCGGCGTGGTCCCGGGATACAGCGAGGCAATCGAGGAACGGAGCTCCGGGGTGCCGTTCCCCTGCGAGTACGCGAGCGGATGATCCAGGAACCGATCGATGGCCGCCTCCTCCCGAAGCAGCTCCCGAAGTGGGAGAGGCTCCACACCGCTCTCCGAGAGGTTGAATTCCACGCGGTGCTCCCACGTGGACTGCCATCGCTCCATCGCGAAGGGGACGAGCTTCATTCGCTTGGCGGCGGCATCGACAGTGGTTCGGATTAATCTTCTCGGGATGATCCTGCCGAGGCGCGTGGACGCGAGTATGGAGGTCCCCAGGTACCGATCGGCCGCGGTCGGAGGAGCGGTCCGACGCGAACCGCGCCCTGAGCTTTCGTGCCTGGTTCGCACGTGCCGCTACAAAAATATTCCGTTTAGCTTATATAGTACCCACGCATTGCGCCGCCCCGGACGAGAGGGGGCATGAGGCGTCTCGGCGTGGTCGAGAACATCGCCCACGATGGGACGGTCCTCATCCGCTCGGAGTTCGCCCCCTCGCGAGGCGCCGATGTGCGCGACAAGCGGAATCGGCCTCTGGGACGGGTCGTGAAAGTGTTCGGACCGGTCCAGGAGCCCTTTGCCGCGGTCCGCCCGGTCGGCCCCGCCTCCCTGTCCCTGATCGGAGCCGATGTCTTCGTCGATGAGGGAAACCATGCCAACCAAGAAGATCGAAGAGGCCGAAGAAGTCACTAGATGTCCGGAGTGCAACTCGGGACACCTCTCGTTTGACTACGAACGCGGGGAGCTGATCTGCGAAGAGTGCGGCCTCGTCTTGACCGACCAGATGATCGATCAGGGTCCGGAGTGGCGCGCGTTCGACGTGGAGCAGGGCGAGAAGCGTGCCCGAACGGGCGCCCCGATGACGTACACGATCCATGACAAGGGTCTCTCGACGACGATCGGCTGGAAGAACAAGGACTCCTACGGCAAGTCGATTCCCACCCGGAACCGCGCGCAGCTGTACCGCCTTCGGAAATGGCAGCGGCGCATCCGCGTGAGCAACGCGACGGAGCGGAATCTCGCATTCGCCCTGAGCGAGCTCGATCGGATGGCGAGCGGAATGGGTTTGCCGCGGAACGTCCGCGAGACCGCCGCGATGGTCTACCGAAAGGCCGTGAACAAGAACCTGATCCGCGGTCGCTCAATCGAAGGCGTGGTCGCGGCGTCCCTCTATGCCGCGTGCCGCCAGTGCAACGTTCCGCGGACGCTCGACGAGATCGCGAACTCGTCCCGCGTCGGGCGCAAGGAAATCGGCCGGACGTACCGCTTCATGACGCGGGAACTGAAACTGAAACTCATGCCCACGAAGCCGCAGGATTATGTGTCCCGTTTCTGCTCAGAGCTCAAGCTGAGCGGCGAGGTCCAGTCCCGGGCGGTCGAGATCCTGAAGGACGCCCAGGACAAGGAACTCACCTCCGGGCGCGGACCGACCGGCGTCGCGGCCGCCGCGATCTACATCGCCTCGATCCTGTGCAACGAACGGCGCACCCAGCGCGAAGTCGCCGACGTGGCCGGCGTCACGGAAGTGACCATCCGGAACCGCTACAAGGAACTGACCGAGAAGCTCGGCATCAAAGTGGAACTCTAGTCGGCCACGGCCGGACCGTCCGCTCGGCTCAATCCATTCGACTGACCATGAACGCGCCGAGGGTCCAACCGGCGAGGCCCGACACGAGGTAGACAGCCTCGAAGGCCGGGAAGGCGTACGGCGCCACCACGACGAATGCAATCGCGAAGAGGGTCGCTGCAATCCAGATCGGCCACAACTCCATGGTGAGGCGCGGCCGAAAACGGAATCCCGTTCGAACGATCAGTAGGGAAGCCCCGAGGGCCATCGCCAGTTGTTCACTGAGTCCTACGAGGTCCGAAGCTTGCTGGCCCGCGAGCGCGCGCGCCAGGTTGTATGCCAGGAGAGCCGCGAAGGCCACGAAGGCCAAGGCAACAAAGACTCGAATCCCGGACCATGACGGGTTCGCCTCGAAGCGCCCTCGGATTCCACGGTACAACAGACTGGGTGAGGAGACTCGGAGAACGGCCGTGATCGCTGCCACGGGAATGAAATCGGCCGGCGTTGAAAAGACGTCCGTGACCAACCACACCGCAATGAGACT